>DATBUG010000291.1:0-17382 GCA_036516315.1 Citricoccus sp. | reverse complement strand
GCGGCTTCCTCAACGAGATCATCCAGAAGATCGGCATCGACGACGTCGAGGAGGCCCTCACGGCGCAGATGGAGGCCGAGCTGCAGGTGGCACATCGCTGATGGCCGCCGGTCAGCGCGTGTGCGCCACGGACGAGATCGGCCCTGAGGAGGCGAAGCGGTTCACGGTCGACGGCATCCCCGTCGCCGTGGTCCGCGCCTCCGACGGCTCGCTCCATGCCCTGAACGACACCTGCTCCCACGAGGAGGTGTCCCTGTCCGACGGCTTCGTCGAGGGCTGTGCCCTCGAGTGCATCGGCCACGGCTCCGCCTTCGACCTCGTGACCGGGAAGCCGAACGTGCTGCCCGCCACCGAACCGGTCGACGTCTACGCGTTGACCGAGGAGGACGGCGCCGTCTGGGTCGACACTTCGACCGTCCTGAACCGGGCCGGCTGACCACGCCGGCCGCCCACCCCACCCGAAACTTCCGCCGGTGACCCGGCGAACCGCAAGGAGAACACGAATGTCCACCCTGGAAATCACGGACCTGCACGTCTCGATCGAGACCGAGAGCGGCCCCAAGGAGATCCTCAAGGGCGTCAGCCTGACCATCAACACCGGCGAGACCCACGCCATCATGGGCCCCAACGGCTCGGGCAAGTCCACCCTCGCCTCGACCATCGCCGGCCACCCGCGCTATGAGGTCACCTCCGGGTCCATCACCCTGGACGGCGAGGACGTGCTGGAGATGTCCGTGGACGAGCGCGCCCGCGCCGGCCTGTTCCTGGCCATGCAGTACCCGGTCGAGATCCCGGGCGTCACCATGACGAACTTCCTGCGCACCGCCAAGACTGCCATCGACGGCGAGGCTCCGTCCCTGCGCCACTGGAGCAAGGACGTGAAGTCCGCGATGGAGAACCTCAAGATCGACCCGGCCTTCGCCAGCCGCAACGTCAACGAGGGCTTCTCCGGCGGTGAGAAGAAGCGCGTCGAGATCCTGCAGCTGGAGCTGTTCAAGCCGCGGTTCGCCGTGCTGGACGAGACCGACTCCGGCCTGGACGTCGACGCCCTGCGCGTGGTCTCCGAAGGCGTGAACCGGGCGCAGCAGACCAACGAGATGGGTACCCTGCTGATCACCCACTACACGCGGATCCTGCAGTACATCAAGCCCGACTTCGTGCACGTGTTCGTGGACGGCAAGGTCGCCGAGTCCGGCGGCGCCGAGCTCGCCGACCGCCTCGAGGCCGAGGGCTACGAGCGCTACGAGGCCGCCGCGGCCGGCGCCTGAGGAGGAGACCATGACGACTGACCAGGCACAGACCTCGCTCGAGGACATCAAGGAGGCCCTGCACGAGGTCATCGACCCCGAGCTGGGGGTCAACGTCGTGGACCTGGGCCTGCTCTACGGCTTGCACTATGCCGAGGACGGCGCCCTGATCATCGACATGACCCTCACGACGGCCGCCTGCCCGCTGACCGACGTCATCGAGGAGCAGATCGGCACCGCGATCGGCACCATGGTCGACGAGTGGCGGCTGAACTGGGTCTGGATGCCCCCGTGGGGCCCGGAGCGGATCACCGACGACGGGCGCGAGCAGATGCGGGCCCTCGGCTTCAACATCTGAGCTGCCGCACCCACCACGCCGTCACTGAGCCGGAGAGGTTCCGGCCCGGCGGCGCACCGGCACCCCGGTCCCTGCAGGGACCGGGGTGCCGGTGTCTTAAGCGGATGGGTCGTCCAGGTCCGGGTGGTCCAGGGTGTTGCACTCGTTGATGTCCCCGGTCTCGTACCCGTGCATGAACCAGGCCGTGCGCTGCTCGGAGGTACCGTGCGTGAAGGCCTCGGGCATGACCCGGCCGGTCGTGGACTGCTGGATGCGGTCGTCCCCGACGGCGGCCGCGGCCGAGAGCGCGTCCCGCAAGTCCTCCTGCCCGATCGGGTCCAGGAAGGGCACCCCGGACTCCGGGTCCTCGGTGCGCACCGCGTGCCCGGCCCACATCCCGGCGTAGCAGTCCGCCTGCAGCTCCACCCGGACGGCCCCGGACTCCGGCCCGGTGTCCCCGGAGCGGGAGTACTGCAGGTAGCCCACGATGTTCTGGATGTGGTGGCCGTACTCGTGGGCCACCACGTACTCCTCGGCGAGCGGACCCCCGGAGGCGCCGAAGCGTGACTGCAGCAGGGCGAAGAAGTCGGTGTCGAAGTACGCGGACTCATCGGAGGGGCAGTAGAACGGGCCGACGTCCGAGGTGGCGGTGCCGCACCCCGTGCCGACCTGCCCGCTGAACAGCTCCACCCCGGGCGGGCGCCAGGTGACGTTGTACTGCGCCAGGTAGGGATCCCAGAAGGCGTCCGCGGACTCCACGGTGGCGATGATCCGGCAGTCGGTGCGCTCGTTCGCCTCCGCCCCGGTGCGGCAGGCCTGCGAGGCCGCCGGACCGGCCGGCTGGTACTGCGCGGAGTCCGGCGCCGGCCCGCTCAGCCCGAGCTGGTCGGCCAGGCCCGGGGCGAACACCGCCAGCAGCAGCACTAACAGCCCGGTGCCCCCGCCGATCGCCACCGTCCCGCCGCGCCGGCCCCCGCCGCGTCCCCGGGAGTCGCGGACGCGCGAGGGGTCCAGCCGGACGCTGTCATTGAAGCTCATGCGCCCCGAGTGTAGCCGGGGGACAGGGGCTGATCCCGGTCCTGGGGCCCTGCGGGCAGGCCCCGGGCGGCCAGGGCCTCCCCGGTGGCCCGGGCGTGGCCGACCGTGGCCACCAGCACGGGCCCCATCAACCGCACCGGGCCGCGGCGCAGGCCCCGGGCGGCCAGGGCCTCGGACTGGGCCCGGACGGCGGCACCGACCCAGGGGATGGAGCGCAGCATCACGTTGACCGCCAGCGCCGCGGCCTCGGGGTCCACCCCGATCCGGCGGAACAGCCCGAAGAACCGGGCCAGCCCGTCGAGCAGGTCCGTCGCGGGCGTGGTGATCACCAGCAGGCGGGCGGCGGCCAGGGCGCCGAACACCGCGGCCACGACCACGGCGGCCGGGCCGAGCGCCTCGACGGGGGACAGGCCGGCCGGCCCCCAGACACCGGAGGCGAAGCGGGCCACCCCGGCGAACGCCAGCAGCGGCCAGCCCCGCCGCCACGGCGCCAGGAACTCCCGCGGCAGCCCCGCCACCAGGTAGGCCCCGGCGACGACGGCGAGCACGACCCCGATCACCACGGGCTGGCGCCAGGCGACGAGGACGATGGTCACCGTCAGCAGCACCAGGTACTTCGCGCTCAGAGGTGCACGATGGACCGGAGAGTCCCCGGGACGGTGGTCCAGCAGCCTCATGGCAGGTGCTCCGGCCGGCGCCCGGCGCGCCGGTCGTGCACGCGGCGCCGGTACCAGTCCACGGCCGCCGGCCCGTCGGCGTCGTGGGCGATCCGGCCGCCGTCGATCACCAGGCAGCGGTGGGCCCGGGCGGCGAAGTCGAGGTCGTGCGTGGTGTAGACCAGTTGCCGGCAGGCCCCGGTGCCGGGCAGGGAGAGCAGCAGGTCCTGGACCTGCAGCGTCCAGTCCAGGTCCAGCAGGGTGGTCGGCTCGTCGGCGACCACCAGGGCCGGGTCCGTGGCCAGGACGGTGGCCAGGGCCAGGCGCTGGCGCTGGCCCCCGGAGAGGTCGTAGATGCTGCGGTGGGCCAGTCCCGCCAGCCCGTGCGCGGCAAGCAGCTCCTCGGCGGCGCGGCGCCGTTCGCGGCGGTGGCGCACCGTGCGGCGCAGGGACAGCTCCACGTCCTCGCCGGCGGTGGGCATCACCAGCTGCACCAGCGGATCGGTGAAGACGAACCCGGTCCGCGCGCGCACGGCCGCCGTGTCCTGCGCGGGGTCCAGCCCGTGCACGCGCACCGTCCCGGCGGAGGGTTCGATGAGGCCGTTGAGCAGCCGGATGAACGTGGACTTGCCCGAACCGTTGGCCCCGATCACTGCGACGACCTGCTCGGACAGGGTGACGTCCACGGGTCCCAGGACCCGCAGGGTGCCCGGGACGGCCCCGGTCTGCTGACCGGGCGCGGCCGCGGAGCCGGGCACGTCCACGACGGCGCCGCGGACCTCGATGACGTCTCCGCCGCCTGCCGCGGTGGCCACCTGGCTCAGAACCGGCGCAGGGCCAGCGCCGGGAAGGCGCGGACCACGGTGGCGGCCACGGCGGTGGCCAGCACGTTCTTGACCACGTCACCGGGCCAGAACACCATGTCCGCCGCGATGCCGGTGGCCAGGTCCAGGTCGAGGGCGAGCATCATTCCGGCGATGCCCATGGGGTGGACAAACACGAAGGAGGCCACCATGGCGCACAGCCACACCAGGGCCCACCAGCCGAAGCCCATCCGGCCCGCGCCCCGCGCGGCGGAGGCCTGGCCGCGGCGCAGCACCACGGTGGACAGGGCCCCGGCCAGGGCGGCGGCCAGCGGGAAGGCGAGCAGGTACCCGGCCGAGGGCCCGGCCAGCACCCCGAGGCCGGCGTTGAACCCGGAGAACACGGGCAGCCCGGCCAGCCCCACCACGACGTACAGCAGCACCGCCAGGAAGCCCAGGCGGGCACCGAGCACCAGGCCGGTGAGCATCACGGCGAAGGTCTGCAGGGTGATCGGCACCCCGAAACCGCCCACCGGGATGGGCGGCAGCATGGAGCAGACGGCGATCAGGGCGGCGAACACCCCGGCGAGGGCGACCTGCGTGGGCACGGCCAGGGGCTTGGGCTGCACGCCGTGGACTGCTTGGCTCATGGGGAACTCCTGTGCCGGCTCTTCGGCCGGATGCTCGCGACGGTAGACTTGACGGGTTCCGCCCGTCCCGGCGGACAGTCTAGGCCGTCAAGGAGTCCCGGTGCTTTCTGTCTCAGACCTTGAACTTCGCGTGGGTGCGAGGCTCCTCATGGAGGGGGTGACCTTCAAGGTCGACCGCGGGGACAAGGTGGGGCTGGTGGGCCGCAACGGCGCCGGCAAGACCACCCTGACCAAGGTGCTCGCCGGACAGGCGCTGCCCGCGGACGGCCACGTCTCCCGGCGTGGGTCCATCGGCTACCTGCCCCAGGACCCCAAGGTCGAGGACATGGATCAGACCGCCCGGGACCGCATCCTCTCGGCCCGCTCGCTGGACCAGATCATCCGGCGCATGCGCCAGGCCGAGGACGACATGGCCAATCCCGACGACGCGATCCGCGAGCGGGCGATGGGGCGGTACGGCCGGCTCGAGGCCGAGTTCACGAGCTCGGGCGGGTACGCCGCGGAGTCCGAGGCCGCGACCATCTGCGCCAACCTCGGGCTGCCGGACCGCATCCTCGACCAGCCGCTGCACACCCTCTCCGGTGGTCAGCGCCGCCGCGTGGAGCTGGCCCGGATCCTGTTCTCGGACGCGGACGTGCTGCTGCTGGACGAGCCGACGAACCACCTGGACCACGACTCGATCGTCTGGCTGCGAGAGTTCCTGAAGTCCTACCCGGGCGGGTTCATCGTCATCAGCCACGACGTGGACCTGATGGAGATGACCGTCAACAAGGTGCTCTACCTCGACGCCAACCGCCAGGTGATCGACCAGTACAACATGGGCTGGAAGAATTACCTGCTCCAGCGCGAGCAGGACCAGGCCCGCCGGCGGCGCGAGTACTCCAACGCGGAGAAGAAGGCCAGCCAGCTGATGGAGCAGGCCAACAAGATGCGGGCGAAGGCGACCAAGGCGGTCGCCGCGCAGAACATGATCAAGCGGGCCGAGCGAATGATGCAGGGCCTGGAGGGCGAGCGCGCGGCGGACAAGGTGGCGGCGATCCGCTTCCCGGAGCCGGCCAAGTGCGGCAAGACCCCGCTGAAGGCGGAGGACCTGTCCAAGTCCTACGGCTCCCTGGAGATCTTCGCCGGCGTGGACCTGGCGATCGACCGGGGCTCGCGCGTGGTGATCCTCGGTTTCAACGGTGCCGGCAAGACCACGCTGTTGCGGATGCTGGCGGGCATCGACTCCCCGGACACCGGCGAGGTCATCGCCGGCCACGGGCTCAAGCTCGGCTACTACGCCCAGGAGCACGAGACCCTGGACACGGACCGCACCGTGCTGGAGAACATGAAGAGCGCCGCACCGGACCTGGCGGACACCGAGGTCCGCAACATCCTCGGGTCCTTCCTCTTCCAGGGCGATGACGTGGCCAAGCCCGCCGGGGTGCTCTCGGGCGGCGAGAAGACCCGGCTGGCCCTGGCGACCCTGGTCGCCTCGAGCGCGAACGTGTTGCTGCTGGACGAGCCCACCAACAACCTGGACCCGGCCTCGCGCCAGGAGATCCTCAACGCTCTGCGCACCTACGAGGGGGCCGTCGTGCTGGTGACCCACGACGAGGGTGCCGTCGAGGCCCTGGACCCCGAACGCGTGGTCCTGCTGCCGGACGGCGTGGAGGACCTGTGGAACAGCTCCTACCAGGACCTCATCACCCTCGCCTGAGCCCGCCCGCCACCCGTCCCGAGTCGCCCGGGGGCAGATGATCAGCGGGACTCGGCGGCGTCGAGGATCGCGTCCTCGGTCTCCTCGTCGGTCGGCCGGCCCCCGCGTCGGCGCACGGGCCGGGCCCGCGGCGCCCGGTGGGCGGAGAGGTAGCCGTCCTCCTCGGTGAGCCCCTGTTCACGGTCCTCGCGGTCGTTGACGGCCCGCTGCCGGGCCAGGTAGCCCCAGACCACGAAGCTCATCAGCCCGAACATGAACCACTGCAGCGAGTAGGACAGGTGTGGTCCCTCGTCCAGCGGCGGCTTCGGCGGTTGCTGCAGGGACACGTCCGGGGCGGGGGTCTCCTGCGCCAGCTGGCCGTAGGCGGTGTCCGCCACCGGGTACCCAACGCTCCGCGTGAACTCCACCAGGTCGATGGAGGCGAGCTGGCCCTCGGGGGCGTCCCGGTCCAGGTCCGGTTCGCCCGGCTTGGCGCGCACCACCACCGTGACCTCGCCGGCCGGGGGATCGGGGACGACATCGGGCCGGCCCGGGGTGTCCCCGATCGGCAACCAGCCGCGGTCGACCACGACCACCTCGCCGGTGTCCGAGCGGAACGGCACCAGGACCTCGTACCCCGGTTTGCCGGCCAGGGGGCGGTTGCGCACGATCCGGGTGTCCTCGGTGAGGTACTGACCCCGCATCTCCACGGGCGTCCACTCCTGTTCGGGGCGGAAGTCGGTGAACAGGTCCGTGTTGCCGGCCAGGGGCACGGCCGGCTCGTCGTAGTTCTGCAGCACCTTGTTGATCTCGGCCACCGCCTCCATCCGCCGGTCCATCTGCCACTGGCCCAGCAGGGCGCAGGCCACGGCGAAGAGGACACAGAAGGCGAGCCCGCCGAGCCACTGCGGGGAGATGAGGAAGCGGTAGTCGAGGCGGGCGCGCTTAGCGGTGGCCGGCGCCGTCGCGGGGTCAGTCAAGCGGGAACACGTCCTTCAGCAGTCCGCGGGACCGCAGGTAGTCGGCCAGCCAGTCCCGGTGCTCCGGGCAGGCCAGCCAGGTCTTGCGCCGCTCGGGCGCGTGGATGCGGGGGTTGTTCCACTCCAGGCGCCAGGCGGCCTCATGTCGGCAGCCCTTGCGGGAGCACTCGGGTCCGGCGGACGCGGGGGAGGCGGTGCCGTCCAGGGCACCGAGCAGGTCACGGTCGGTCATGCGGCCCGGGGGTCCTGTCCGCGGCGCTGCCCATCGTCCTGGCCCGTGTCTTGACCTTGAGCCTGTCCCTGGTCCTGTCCCTGGCCGTCCGGGTCCTCGGTCCCAGCCGCCGGCGGGGCGTCGTCGGTGGTGACGCCCACCAGGGTCTCCGGACCGGCAGTCAGTTCCAACCGGGCCGGCAGCTCCGGGGCCACCGGCGGGGGCACGGCGTCCAGCACCTCGCCGTTGGACACGGTGCCGGCGTTCGCCAGGACCACGGCGATGTAGGGCAGCACGATGGCCAGGACGAAGAAGACGATCTGGATCCAGCCGGTGGTGACGAATGCCAGGATGAAGCACACCGTGCGGATGCCCATCTGCCACGCGTAGCGCACGAACCGCGCGTCCCGGTCGACGTGGCCGGGGGCCGGGGCGCTGGTGATGCGCTGGACGTCCTCGGGGCTGCCGTGCCGGTCGTGCCGGGGGTGCCCCGTCGGGCGTCCGGTCTCGGCGCGGCGGTGGGACATGGGGCGGGCTCCTGAATGCTGGTCTGGGACTGGATGGGGACTGAACTGGGGTTGGTCCGGGGCGGGTCCGATGGTCGGCCAGAGGGTGGGCCGGACCCGTCCGGGCCTGTCGTCCATTGTCCCACTTCTCGCCCTAGAGTGGGGCACCGAAGCACGTATCCGACGCAGGAGGAACCATGGCCGAGGCCAGCACACAGGATTCGACGACCGGGCGCAGCGTCCTGGTCACCGGCGGCAACCGGGGCATCGGCCTGGCCATCGCGCGGGCCTTCCGGGACCACGGCGACCGGGTCGCGGTCACGTCCCGCTCCGGTGAGGCGCCGGACGGGCTCTTCGCCGTCCAGGCCGACGTCACGGACGCGGCCTCCGTGGACCGCGCCTTCACGGAGGTAGAGGAGGCGCACGGCCCGGTCGAGGTGCTGGTGGCCAACGCCGGGATCACCCAGGACCAGTTGCTGCTGCGCATGAGCGAGGAGGACTTCACCTCGGTCATCGACACCAACCTCACCGGTGCCTTCCGCGTCCTGAAGCGGGCGTCCAAGGGCATGATCCGGCAGAAGAAGGGCCGCGTGGTGCTCATCTCCTCCGTGGTCGGGCTGATGGGCTCACCCGGCCAAATCAACTACGCCTCCTCCAAGGCGGGCCTGGTCGGTATGGCCCGGTCGCTGACCCGGGAGCTGGGCTCGCGGAACATCACGGCGAACGTCGTGGCACCGGGGTACATCGACACGGAGATGACCCAGGCGCTGGGGGAGGACCTGCAGAAGCAGTACAAGGCGCAGATCCCCGCCGGGCGGTTCGCCGAGCCGGCCGAGGTCGCGAACGTGGTGCGCTGGCTCGCCTCGGACGAGGCCTCCTACGTCTCGGGTGCCGTGATTCCCGTGGACGGCGGCCTGGGGATGGGACACTGATCGGCATGACTTCCCAGAACGAGGGCGCGCAGGGCGCCCAGAACACACAGGACCTCGCCGGCAAGGGCGCCATCGTCACCGGGTCCAGCCGCGGCGTGGGCGCGGACACCGCCCGGCTGCTGGCGGCCCGCGGAGCCGGCGTCGTGGTCAACTATCGCCAGAAGGCGCCCCGCGCGAACAAGGTGGTGGCCGCGATCGAGGAGGCCGGGGGCCGCGCCGTCGCCGTCGGCGCGGACATCACCACCGCCGAGGGCCGAAAGGCCATGGTGGACGCCGCCGTGGACTCCTTCGGCTCTCTGGACCTCCTCGTGCTCAACGCCTCCGGGGGCATGGAGACCTCCATGGGCGAGGACTACGCCACCGTGCTGAACCGGGACGCCCAGGTCGCCATGCTCGAGGCCGCCGCCGAGGTCATGCCCGCCGGGTCCCAGGTCGTGTTCGTCACCAGTCACCAGGCCCACTTCATCGACGCCGTGCCGACCATGGAGGCCTACGTGCCGGTGGCCCGTTCCAAGCGGGCCGGGGAGACCGCACTGCGCGAACGGATCCCGGCGCTGCAGGAGAAAGGCATCGGCTTCGTGGTGGTCTCCGGGGACATGATCGAGGGCACCATCACGGCCACGATGCTCAACCGAGCCGAACCCGGGGCCATCGAGGCCCGGCGCGAGGCCGCCGGCAAGCTGTACTCGGTGGCCGAGTTCGCCGCAGAGATCGCCGCGCTGGTCGGCCGCGACCTGCCGGCCGGGCACACCGAGTACGTGGGCGGGGCCCAGGACTTCCTCGAAGCCGCCGGCGGCGACCCCGACCACTCCTGAGCCGCCGGGTGCCGGCCGGGCCCCGATGTCCCCTAGAGCCCGGCCAGCACCCGGATGACGTCCAGCGTGGGCAGGTCCAGCTCGACGTCCGCGTGCTCGCGCAGCGCCGGCTTGGCGCAGAACGCCACGGCCAGCCCGGCGGCCTCGAGCATGTCGATGTCATTGGCCCCGTCCCCGGCGGCGATCACCCCGGCCGCCGGCACGCCCGCGGCCTGCGCCCACTCGCGCAGCATCCGGGCCTTCACCGCCCGGTCCACCACGGTGCCCAGCACGCGTCCGGTGAGCCGGCCGTCCTCGATCTCGAGGTCGTTGGCCCGGTACCGGCTCAGCCCCAGGTCCTCGGCCAGCGGCGCGAGCACCTGCGTGAACCCGCCCGAGACCGCGCACACCTCCCAGCCGGCCCCCCGGAACGCGTCGATCACCTCGCGTGCCCCGTGCTGGGGCTCGACGGCGGCCACCACCTCGTCGATCACGCTCGCCGGCAACCCGGCCAGGGCCTCGACCCGGTGGTGCAGGGACTGGGCGAAGTCCAGCTCCCCGCGCATCGCGGCCTCGGTGACGGCGGCGACCTCTGCCTCCCGCCCGGCGTGTGCCGCCAGCAGCTCGATGACCTCCTGACGGATCAGCGTGGAGTCCACGTCCATGACGAGCATCTTGGGCCAGGCCGCGGCGATCGGCGCCGGGACCACCGCGACGGCCGCGGCCTCGGGCAGCGCCTCCGGGGCCGGGCGGGCAGACCCGCCCCCGGCGGGCACCTCCCAGCGCCAGCCGTGGAAACCGGCGCCGATGACTGGCTCGGCGTGACCGGGCACGCCCGCGGGGACATCACGGGGACTGTGCCTGAGGCCGTCACCTGCGCCGCCGTCGGGGTCCACCGTCCCGGGCAGGTAGACCAGGACCCGGTCCGTCGCCGTCCCGGCGGCCGCCGGGGAATCGCGCAGGGTGTCGTCGGCGTCGGTGGTGGAGGAGGATGCAATGGGCGGCATGCCGTGGCCTTTCGTGCTTCGGAGGGTCCTCCTAGCCTAGTGTTTGACCCATGACCAGCCCTTCTGACGAACTCCAGCGTGCCAGCCATGACCCCGCCTCCGCAGGCCTCACCGGTGAGGCCGTGCTGGAGATGTCGGGCGTGGGGGTCCGCCGGGGGACCAAGGACCTGCTGCAGGACGTGAACTGGCAGGTCCGCGAGGGCGAGCGGTGGATCATCATGGGTCCCAACGGGGCCGGCAAGTCCACCCTGATGCAGGTCGCCGCCACCCGCATGCACCCGACCACCGGCATGGTGGGCATCCTGGACGAGGTGCTCGGCGCCGTCGACGTGTTCGAACTGCGCCCGCGGATCGGCCTGTCCTCCGCCGGGCTGGCCCAGCAGCTGCCCGCCCAGGAGACCGTCCTGAACGCGGTCCTCACCGCCTCCTGGGGCGTGATGGGCCGCTGGAACGAGTCCTACGACGCCCTGGACGAGGACCGGGCGCGGCGCCTGATCTGGCAGTGGGGCCTGAGCGGCTACGAGGACCGCCGCTTCGGCACCCTGTCCGAGGGGGAGCGCAAGCGGGTGCTTGTGGCCCGGGCGCTGATGACCGACCCAGAGCTGCTGTTGCTCGACGAGCCGGCCGCCGGCCTCGACCTGGCCGGGCGCGAGACCCTCGTGCGGGCCCTGACCCGGCTCGCCGCCGATCCCGTGGCGCCGGCGCTGGTCCTGGTGACGCACCACGTGGAGGAGGTGCCCCCGGGCTTCACCCACGCCCTGCTGATGCGCCAAGGCCGGGTGGTCGCCGCGGGGCCGATCGAGCAGACCCTCACGGAGGACCACCTCTCCGCGGCCTTCGGCCTGCCGCTGAAGGTCACCCGGGACGAGGGCCGGTACACGGCCGTCGCCCGCTGACCCGTCCGCCTGCACCCGAACACGTCTGGAGCAGCGTGGAGATCCTGGGCCTCGAGCCGTGGCAGGTCGTCGTCATCCTGCTGGCCGGATTCTGGGCCGGCACCATCAACACCATCGTCGGATCCGGCACCCTGGTGACGTTCCCGGTCCTGGTGGCCATGGGCTTCCCGCCGGTCACGGCCCAGATCTCCAACGCCATGGGCCTGGTTGCGGCCGGGGTGTCCGGGGTGTTCGGCTGGCGCCGGGAGCTGGCGCAGTCGCGTGCCGTGCTGCCGGCGCTGACCACCGCGTCGCTGGCGGGGGGCCTGCTGGGGGCCTTCCTGCTCATGGTGCTGCCCGAGGAGGTCTTCGGGGTAGCGGCGCCCGTGCTGATCGTGGTGGCGCTGTGCTTCGTCGTCTTCCAGCCGCGGATGGCCGCCTGGGTACGCCGGCGCCGGGCGGTCTCGGCCGACCACGACCCGCAGGTGCCCACCGGTCCGGTGGGCCCGGTGCTGTGGCTGCTGACCTTCGGCGCAGGGGTGTACGGCGGGTACTTCGTGGCGGCCCAGGGGGTGCTGCTCATCGGCATCCTCGGGGTGTTCATGGGCGGGGCCCTGGTCCACGCCAACGCCGCCAAGACGTACCTGTCCCTCGTCGTCAACCTGGTCGCCGCGGTGTCCTACCTGCTCTTCGCCTTCGACCGCATCGACTGGCGGGCGGTGCTGCTGATCGCCGTGTCCTCCATGTTCGGCGCCAGCCTGGGGGCGAGAATCGGCCGGCGGATCCGCCCGTTCTGGCTGCGGGTGGTCATCGTGGTCGTCGGTCTGGCCGGGCTCGTGCACATGGTCGGCAGGCTGGTGGCCGGTGAGTGAGCCGCGCCCCGTGACCGGGCTGCCCGGTGCTCCCGTGGAGCTGACCGACGCCACCGACCCCCGGGTCGAGGTCTACAGCCGCCTCACCGACGCCGCCCTGCGCCGCCGCCAGGACACCGTGCACGGGATCTACCTCGCCGAGTCCTCCCAAGTGGTCCGCCGGGCCCTGGCGGCCGGGCACACACCCCGGTCCTTCTTCCTGGCCCACCGGTACCTGGACTCGATGGCCGACGTCTTCGCCGCGCACCCCCAGGTGCCCGTCTACACCGGCACGGACGAGGTCCTGGAGCAGATCACCGGGTTCCACCTGCACCGCGGCGCCCTGGCCGCCATGGACCGGCCGGCCCCGCGCGGCGTGGACGAGGTGCTGGCCGGCGCCCGCCGGGTCGCCATCCTGGAGAACGTGTCCGACCACACCAACCTGGGCGCGATCTTCCGCTCGGCGGCCGGGCTCGGCGTGGACGCCGTCCTGGTCAGTCCCGAGTCCGCCGATCCGCTCTACCGGCGCAGCATCCGGGTCTCCATGGGCACGGTGTTCGCCGTGCCGTGGGCGCGGATCGGTGAGGCCGACGGCCGCGGCCGGTCCGCGTGGCCGGACGAGCTGGACCGGGTGAAGCGGGCCGGATTCACCGTGGCCGCCCTGGAACTGAGCGAGCAGGCGGTCGCGCTGGACGATCCGGCCCTGCGCGGACACGACCGACTCGCGCTGGTCCTGGGTGCCGAGGGTCCCGGGGTGTCCGCGGCGACGCTGGAGGCCTGTGAGGTGCACGTGGCGATCCCCATGGCCGCCGGCGTGGACTCGCTGAACGTGGCGGCGGCCGCCGCCGTGGCGTTCTGGGAGTTGCGTTCCCGTCCCTGAGGGCTGGTGCGCTATAGTGGACCGTCGGCCGCACCGCGGTTGACCCGAACGTTCCTGAAGAAGCTGCTGGCAAAATCCAGTGGCCCGTGCGAAGGATTCCCATGAAGACTGACATCCACCCCGATTACCAGCTGGTGATCTTCAACGACCTGGCCTCCGGCGAGAAGGTCCTGACCCGTACCACCGCCTCCTCGGACAAGACGATGGAGTGGGAGGACGGCAACACCTACCCGGTGATCGACGTCGAGATCTCGGCTGCCTCGCACCCGTTCTACACCGGCAAGCAGCGGATCATGGACACCGCCGGCCGCGTCGAGCGCTTCAATGCCCGCTTCAAGGGCTTCGGCGGCAAGAAGTAAGACCGCCGCGCCACGGGCGCACACGACCGGGGCCGGCCCGGGTCCTCCCTCCACGCAGGGCAGGACCGGGCCGGCCCCGGTCGTTTCGTCTCAGACGTCGAGCACGGGGAAGTACCCGGTGCCCTGCGCGTCGTCCTCGTCCTCCGTCCGGGACCGGCCGCTGCCGTCCCCGTGGGCGCTGTCCCGCACGGCCACCACGCACCCGGCGATCGCCATGAACACCATGACGATCCCCAGCGGGTTGCTCAAGGCCGCGGCCGCACCCTCGGTCCCGGGCCCGGCCAGGACGCCGAGGACCGAGGACGCCCCCTCACCGGCGTCCGGCAGTGTGAAGCCCAGGCCGATGCCGCTGGCCCAGGCCAGCAGCAGCAACACGCCGGCCCGCGCCGAGGGATACCGGCCGGCCCGGCGGCGGGGCACGGCCAGTGCGACCACTGAGGCCACCAGGAGCAGGGGCGCGAGCGTCAGGGCGTAGATGGGGGTCAGCGAGCCGGCACTGCCGGCCAGGACGCGGCCACCGGCCAGCCAGGCCGGCACCGCGACGGCCAGCACCCAACCGGACCGTGCCGTCCACCGGCGGAACCCCAGGGCGTGAGTGTGCATGCCCCGAGCCTAGCCAGTCGGCGCGGCGGTCCAGGGGTGGCCCGGATCACGCCGGGCGGGGCCACACGCCCGAGGAGCCCCGGCGGTGGGAACCCAGCAGGTGGGTGTCCACGATCCCGATCGCCTCCATCAGGGCGAACATCGTCGTCGGGCCCACGAACCGGAAGCCCCGGGCCCGCAGCGCCGTGGACAGCGCCACGGACTCCGGCGAGGTGCTCGGGACCTCGTCTGCGGTGCGTGGCTCCGGTGTCCGGTCCGGCTGGAACGACCAGACGAAGGCCGCCAACCCGCCGTCCCCGCGCAGCTCGAGGGTGGCGCGGGCGTTGCCGATGGTCGCCAGGATCTTGGCGCGGTTGCGGATGATGCCGGCCTCGCCCAGCAACCGTTCGACGTCCGCGTCCCCGAACCGGGCCACGGCCTCCGGGTCGAACCCCGCGAAGGCGCTGCGGAAGGCCGGCCGCTTGGCCAGCACCGTCCGCCACGAGAGCCCGGACTGGAAGGCCTCCAGGCTCAGGCGCTCGAACACTCCGTGCTCGTCCCGCACGGGCAGGCCCCACTCGGTGTCGTAGTACTCCCGCAGCAGCGGGTCCGCGGCCGCCCAGGCGGGGCGGGCCAGCCCGTCCCCGCCCACCACGAGGGACTCGTGCACCGCCTCGCTCATGCCGCGGCCGCCCGGCCCTCGAGGTCCAGCAGTGTGGCCTTGGCCTCCAGTCCACCCAGGTAGCCGCCCAGGGCCCCGTCCGAGCGCAGCACCCGGTGGCAGGGCACCACGACGGGCAGGGGGTTGGTGGCACAGGCGGTGCCCACGGCGCGCACCGCCCCGGGCCGTTCGACGAGTTCGGCGACCTGCCGGTAGGACATGGTCTGCCCGTAGCCGATCTCGGGCAGCCGCTGCTGGACCGAGAGGCGGAAGCCGTGGGACAGCGCGAAGTCCAGCGGGACGCCGAACCGGTGCCGGCGGCCGGCGAAGTACTCCTCGAGTTCTGCGGCCACCGGGTCCAGCCGCCAGGGGGCGTGCAGCACCCGTGGCCCGAGCGTTGTGGCCAGCGTGGAGAGCACGGTCTCGAAACCCTCCCGCTCGAAGGCCACCCGCACGAGTCCGCGGTCCGTGGTGGCCAACAGCAGCCGCCCGACGGGGCTGTCCACGATCCGGTAGGCGACCTCCATCAGGTCCTCGTCCTCGGCGCGGCGCGCCAGCCGCGCGGTCAGCCCGGCCAGCTCCGCCTCGGTCACCGAGAACGGCTGCTCCCGCCGCCGGTGCGCTCGCACCGGTGTGGTCATGGCACGTGTGGTCATGGCATGGTCCTCATCTCGTCCACTCGATCATCCGCCAGGGTCACCCTCAGCGACTTCAGTCCATCGGCGGCCGCCCGGCGCACCGCCTCCGGCGTGCCCCCGATCAGCTCGGCCGTCTCGGTGTGCCGCAGCCCGCCCAGGTAGTGGTAGGCGATCGCCAGGCGCTGCCGCTCGGGCAGGGCGGCCACCGCCGTCCACAGCACCGCGCGGCCGTCCGCCTCGACGGCCGGTGCCTGCGCCACCTCGGGCAACTCCTCCACGGGAACCGGGTCCCGGCCCCGGGCGCGGAGCACGTCCACGGACTTGCGCCCGGCGACCCGCACCAGCCAGGCCTGCAGGGACGTCAGGTCCGCCAGGTCCGGCCAGACGCGCAACGCGGCCAGGAAGGTCTCCTGCCAGGCGTCGTCCGCATCCGGTCCCGGTCCCAGGACGGCGCGGCACACCCGCAGCACGGTGGCGCCGTGCGTCCTCACGGCCACATCGAAGGGTTGCATCATCGTCACACACCGTAGTCGGACGCCGGGCCCGGAACGTGAGGTCCGGCCTCCGCCAGGGCGTGCGCCCGGTCCTCCCTAGGATGGAGGGATGAGCGAACACCATGGCGAGTTCAAGGTCCGGGGCGGCAAGCTGGTGATCGCCGACCTCACCGTCGGCGCGGAGGCCACCGCCGTCTCCGGCAACGGGGCGGGCGTGATCACCGCCGCCAGCATCAACGGCGACTTCTTCCTGGAACCGGACGACGCCCTGGAGGACATCAACAGGGCCCTGCTGGGCCTGAGCCGCGAAGCACCCCACGCGACGATCGCCGAGGCCGTGTCCGCCGCCGTTGGGCCGGACACGGTGATGTTCGGCTTCGATGCGCACGCCGTGGCCACCGCGGTGCGCCGGGCCCTGGGGCACGCGACCACCTGGGAGGACCACGAGTGGGAGATCCTCGCCCCCCAGCCACTGCCCATCACCACCCAGGTGGCCCTGGACCAGGTCCTCACCGAGGACGTCTCCGCCGGCCGGCGCAAGCCCGCCCTGCGGCTGTGGCAGTGGACCGAGCCCGCGGTGGTCATCGGCTCCTTCCAGTCCCTGGCGAACGAGGTGGACCCGGACGGCGCCGCCCGCCACGGCATCACCGTGGTGCGCCGGATCTCTGGCGGCGGGGCCATGTTCATGGAGGCGGACAACTGCGTCACCTACTCGCTATACCTGCCCCAGTCCCTCGTGGACGGGATGAGCTTCGCCGACTCCTACCCCTTCCTCGACGCCTGGGCCATGGACGCGCTGCGCCGCACGGGCGTGGAGGCCTTCTACCAACCGCTCAACGACATCGCCACGTCCGAGGGCAAGATCGGCGGCGCCGCCCAGAAGCGCCTGGCCGGCGGGGGACTGCTGCACCACGTCACCATGAGCTACGACATCGATGCGGACAAGATGACCGACGTGCTGCGCATCGGCCGCGAGAAGCTCCGGGACAAGGGCATCCGCTCGGCCAAGAAGCGCGTGGATCCCCTGCGCCGCCAGACCGGGCTGTCCCGTCCGGAGATCTGGGAGGTCATGATGGACACCTTTGCCGAACGCCACGGTGCGGCCCGGGCCACCCTGACCGAGGACGAGCTCGGCCGCGCCGAGGCGCTCGCCGCCCGCAAGTTCGCCACCCCGGAGTGGACGGCCCGCGTCCCCTGACCGGT
>DATBUG010000290.1:0-1500 GCA_036516315.1 Citricoccus sp. | reverse complement strand
CGTCCGCCGAACTCGTCGAGCTGGGCGTTCATCACCCAGGGCCGGGAGTGGACCACGGTGACGTCGGCGCCCAGCGCGCGCAGTCCGCCGGCGGCCTCCAGGCCGAGCAGCCCGCCGCCGATGACGGCGGCCCGGGGCGCGCGCCCGAGCCGGACGGCCAGCTCCGCCACCTGGTTCCGCAACCGGTCGACGTCGTCGATGGTCCGGTAGACCACCATGTCCCCGGCCCCGGGGATCGACGGGCGGGCGGCCGCGCTGCCGGTGGCCAGGACCAGCTCGTCCCACCCGGCCACGTCGCCGGCGGCCGTCGTCAGGGTCCGGGCGGCCGGGTCGATGGCGGTGACGCGGCACCCGGTGCGTAGCTCCACCCGGGGGTCGTCCCAGGGTTCTGCCCCGGGGGCCAGGGGCAGGGGGTCCGTGGCGTCCAGGAAGCGCCGTGACAGCGCCACCCGGTCGTACGGGGACCAGTGTTCCTCGGTGTACAGGTGCACCCTCAGGTCCTCCCCGCGGGCCAGCAGGGCCTCCACCAGCCGGTGGGCGGCGGGTCCACCGCCGACCACGGCCACGGTCCGGAACTCCGATCCGGTCGGTCGCACAGTCATGGGTCCATCCCCTCGCGTCGGTAGGGCACCCACGCTATGAGCCGGCCGTTTCCCGGCCGTGTCCCGGGTGTAACGGCCGCATGACGGGGCCCTCACCGGGCCGGCGGGACGACGGAGAGCGCAGTGTTGCGCGGGCGAAACATCCCCGCCGGTTCGGGGAAACACCGGCCCTCTACGGTGGGCGCATGACCCTCACCGCGACGCCCCCACAGCCCGACACCGACCTCGTGCCGGCCCGCTCCTGGCACCCGGTCTGCCCGCTCGAGAGGCTCGAGCCGCTCTGGGCCGAGGCCGCCCTCGTGGGCCGGGACCAGGTGGCCCTCGTCCGCCTGCCCGGTGACGACGTCCTGGCGGTCTCCCACTGGGACCCGTACGCGCACGCCCCGGTGATGGCCCGCGGCATCGTCGGGTCCCGCGACGGGCGGCCCACGCTCGCCTCGCCCTTGCACAAGCAGGTCTACGACCTCGCCACGGGACGCTGTCTGACGGACCCGGAACTGCGCCTGGCCACCTACCCGGTGCGCGTGCGGAACCGGACGGTGGAGGTGGCCGCGGCGTGAGGCGCCCCCCGGCCCTCATCGCGGTCTCCCACGGCACGGCGGACCCGTCCGGGCAGGAGCGGATCGCCGCGCTGGCCCGGGCGGTGCGGGACCGGACCCCGGCCGAAGTGATCCTGACCCACGTGGACGTGCAGGACTGCCGGGTCGACCAGGTGGTGGCGGGGCTGCCTCAGGACCGCGGCGCCGTCCTCGTGCCCGTGCTGCTCTCCGCCGGCTACCACGTCAAGGTGGACCTGCGCGAGGCGGCCCGGGGGCGGCCGGTCGCCTCCGCGCTCGGCCCGGACGAGGCGCTCGTGGACGTCCTCGTCCGCCACGCCCTGGCGGCCGGCTTCGTCCGC
>DATBUG010000289.1:0-2246 GCA_036516315.1 Citricoccus sp. | reverse complement strand
CACCTCGAACGTGTTGTTCATCGTGGCCGGTGCGTTCGCCGGTCTCGACGACATCATCGCCTCCCGTGCCGGCAGCAAGGGCATCGGCTTCGGCGCCCCGCTGAACGCCATCGGCAAGCGGGACGTCACCTACGCGGACGTCCGGCCCGAGGACCTGCTGAAGTTCGGGCTGATCCCCGAGTTCATCGGACGGCTGCCCGTGATCACCACCGTGGACAACCTGGACCACGAGCAGCTGATCGACATCCTCACCCGGCCGAAGAACGCCCTGTTGAAGCAGTACCAGAAGATGTTCCTCATGGACGGTGTCGAGCTGCAGTTCGACCAGGACGCGCTGGACGCCGTGGTGGACCAGGCCGAGGACCGGGGGACCGGGGCCCGCGGGCTGCGCTCCATCATGGAGGAGGTCCTCAAGCCCGTCATGTTCGACCTGCCCTCCCGCGAGGACATCGCCACGGTCGTCATCACCGGGGACGTGGTCCGCGAGGGCGCCGAGCCGACGCTGATCTCCCAGGAGGTCCAGCGCAAGCGGCGGAATAAGTCCGCCTGAGATCCGGTTGCCCTTGATAGATCCCGGAATCGACCGCCGTGTACTCACGGCGAGGAGGAGCGCTGTGACTGATCTGACGACCGAGACCCGTACCGAGGACCTCGAGGGCACTCAGGCCCAGGTGCAGACCGTGGACTTCTGGTTCGACGCCACGTGTCCCTTCGCCTGGATCACCTCGCGCTGGATGCACGAGGTCGAGAAGGTGCGCCCCATCCGGGTGCGCTGGCGCGTGATGTCCCTGTCCGTGCTCAACGAGGGCCGGGACCTGGACCCGAAGTACCTGGAGGCGATGAAGCGCGCATGGCTGCCGGCCCGCGCCGCCACCCAGGTCTGGGACCGGCACGGTGACGACATGCTGGGCCGGTTCTACACGGCCGTCGGGACCCGGATCCACCACGAGGGCACCAAGGACTACGAGGCCGTCATCGCCGCGGCGCTCGAGGAACTGGGCCTGGAGCCGGAGATCCTTCAGGCCGCGAAGACCGACGCGCTGGACGAGAAGTTGCGCGAGTCGCACCAGGGCGCGATCGACCAGGTGGGCGACGAGGTCGGCACCCCGGTGGTCGCCTTCAACGGGACCGCGTTCTTCGGCCCGGTGATGACGCGCATCCCGCGCGGCGAGGAGGCCGGGAAGATCTTCGACGGCGCCGTGGCCCTGGCGGGATTCCCGTACTTCTACGAGATCAAGCGTTCGCGCACCACGAAGCCGCAGTTCGACTGACACCCCGTCCGCCCCGTGGGCGGCCGGCAGGGAGAGCACCGGCGGAGCGCCCCAGAGACGCCCCAGATTCGAAGAGCCCGGACCTCGCGGTCCGGGCTCTTCGGCGTCTGGTCCGGGGGCCGGTTAGGCCTCGGCGGGGGCCAGCTCGACCTCGGAGACCGCCACGTCGACGTCCTCGGCCGGAGTGCCGGCGGTCAGCGTGAGGTCCTTGACGTTCCCTGCGGCCTTGAGGTCCGCCAGCCCGCCGCGCAACGAGGATAGCCGGTTCTCCGGCGCGGTGACGACGGCGGAGAGCACCTCGGTGCGCTGCTTGACCTTCGCCTCGGACTTCGCCTTGCGGATCCCGCCCAGGGCGAGCGCGACGGTGGCCAGCACATCCGAGGTGGCGCCGGCGGCCGCCGACTCGATGCCCGCGATCTGCTCGGGCCGGCCCGGCCACGGGGCGCGGTGCACCGAACCGGTCCGCCACCAGCTCCAGACCTCGTCCGTGGCGAACGGCTGGAACGGGGCCAGCAGCCGCAGCACGGCGTCCAGCGTCGTGGCCAGCGTGGCCCGCACGGAGGCCTGCTCGCCCTCGCCGTGCCCGCCGTAGGCCCGGTCCTTGATGAGCTCCACGTAGTCGTCGGTGAACTGCCAGAAGAACGACTCCGTCAGGTTCAGGGCCCGCGCGTAGTCGTAGGCCTCGAACGCCCGGGTGGACTGGGCGACGGTGTCGTAGAGCCGGACCATGAGGGACCGGTCCAGCGGGTTGGTGATGGCCGCCGCGGTGGCGGCGTCGGTGACCACGTCCTGTTCGGTGGCACCCAGGTTCAGGGCGAACTTGGAGGCGTTGAGCAGCTTGATCGCCAGCCGGCGCCCGATCTTCATCTGGGCGATCTCGTAGGCGGTGTCCGCGCCGAGCTTGGCCGAGGCCGCCCAGTAGCGCACGGCGTCCGAACCGAACTCGTCGAGCACGTCGGTGGGCACCACCACGTT
>DATBUG010000288.1:0-7392 GCA_036516315.1 Citricoccus sp. | reverse complement strand
AAGTCCGCGAAGCTCTTCTGGGCCTGGGGCTCGTTGGCCTCGGTGATGTCGATGGAGTCCTCGACGTCCACGGTCTCGAGGGGGGAGGTGGCCAGGTCCTCGGTGTCGATGTCGTTGTCGGCGGCGATCTTGTGTTCAGGTGTCATGGGGAATCAGGTCCCGTCGTTCAGGCACGGCGGCCCGGTGCGATGGCACTGCCTGCGAGTGCACTCCGGCGCCAGGCCCCGGGGGCGGCGCGGATCGGCCGGACGCCGTGCGTCCTTGTGGTGGAGCCGATCGCGGGAGTTGCCAGGACGTCCTCGGCGAGAGGCCCATCCTGGGACCCGGGCTGGGCCCCGCCGCTGACGTGTGCGTCGAGGGCAACGGGACCGCGTGCCGGATCCGGTGAGTCAGATCACGGGCGTGAACACAGATGAACAGTGCGACCGGTCATCCTTGGTGCTCACAGTCTACCGGCTCGGCCGCCGCATCCGGCGCCCCGGCTCCGGGTGGCTCCTGGCCGGCGATCCGGAACAGGACGGTCCGGGTGGCCATCTCGGCACGGACCAGCACCACGCGCACGCGGCTGCCGGCCTCGGCGAAGCCCTCGTAGCGGGCCAGCACGGGCGGGTGCTCCACCTGGACCTCGCCCCAGGGCAACCGGCCCAGGGTGCGGGCCTTCGCGACCTGCTCCGGCCCGGGCGCGGAGACCACCACGGCGTCGAACTCCTGTCCCTCCCTACCGTGCAGTGACGCCGCCTCGACCAGTTCGAGGGCGGCATTGGTGACCTGCGACGCCGTCAGGTTGGACTCGCGCATCACCTCCGGCAGCACTGGCAGGGCGGCCCGAACGGGCTCCGGCACGGGGTCGCCGTGCAGCAGCGCCAGGCAGGTGACCAGGACGAAGCGGTCCACGAGCCGGCGCAGCGGCGCCGTGGCGTGCGCGTAGGGGGCGGCGATCGCCGCCTGGACGGTGACCTCCGGGGGCGCGCCGTCGAAGGCGGTGTACCCGGCGCCGCGGAACAGCGACGTGGCGGCGTGCATGATGGCCAGTTGAGCCGGGTCCCGGATGTCCAGGCCCCGCAGGTACTCGCCATAGGACTGGGCGTGCGGCCAGGGGTGGCCCAGGGCCCGCGTCCGGGCCCGGAACCGGTCGATCGAGTCCTGGTCCGCCGGCGGCATGGTGCGCAGGACGCCGACCCCACCGTCCAGCATGATCCGGGCCGCGGCCATCCCGGTGAGCAGGGAGAGCTGGGCGTTCCAGTCCTCGACCTGCAGCGGGGGCGCGGTCAGGACCTCGTAGCCGTGGTCCGTGGCCGTGATCTCCTGCTCTGGCAGCCGCAGGCTGGCCCCGCCACGCGCCGCCTCCTGGCGGGTGCGCAGGATTCCGACCCGGCGGAGCAGGGCCAGGGACCGGTCGACCGCCTCGCGCTCCGCCGTGGCACCACCGGACCCGGTGGAAGCCACCGGGAGGCCGGGGAGCGCGTCGATCCTCTCCTGGGCCTGGGCGTAGGTCAGCTGCTCCCGGCTGCGCACCGTGGCCCGCTCCAGCCGCGTTCCCGTCAGGGTTCCGGCAGCGTCCAGGGCGAAGGTCCACAGGTATGCCGGGCGCTCGCGGCCGGGCAGCAGCGATCCGGCGCCCTCGCTGATCACGTCCGGGTGCAGCGGGACCCGCCCGTCCGGCAGGTAGAACGTCTGACCCCGCCGCAGCGTCTCCTGGTCCAGGGCCCCACCGGGGGTGATGAAGGCCGGCACATCCGCGATGGCGTAGTGCACCGTGAACCCACCGGGATGACCCGCCGCACCGGGGACAATGAACAGTGCCTGGTCCAGGTCCGTGGATCCCGGGGGATCGATCGTCACGAGGGGAAGGTCCGTCCGCGCGTTCTCCGGCAGTGCGGCCATGACCCCGGCCGCGGCGCGCTCGGCCTCCGCCAGGACCTCGGGCGTGAACGCTCCGGGCAATCCGAACTCCGCACGCAGTGCGGCCAGGCCGCGCGCCAGTTCGGTCTGCGCCGCCGACCGGGACAGGTCCAGATGGTGGTAGGCCACGGACCTCACCCTACCGGCGGTCCGGGCCGGCACGGGGGCGGAAGAGCTGGCCGGAAGAGCAGGCCGGGAGAGCAGGCGGGGAGAGCAGGCGGGACGGTCCGCCGCAGGATCGTTCTGGGTCCGGGGCGTTGACCGATGCCGGTCCCGGGCGGCACCGTGGGGTCATGACTGGCAAGGGAGTCCTCACCGCGGCTGAACTCGACGAGGCGCTGTCCGGGTTGCCGGACTGGCGGCGGCGCAACACCGGGATCTACACGGCCTACCGGTGTCCGGACAGCGCGACGGCTGTGCAGTTGCTGGGCCGGATCGCCGCCGTGTGCGAGGAGCTCGACCACCACCCGGACCTGGACTGGCGCTATGACCACGTGTTCATCGACTCCTCGAGCCATGACGCGGGTGGTGCGGTGACCCGCCGGGACATCCGCCTGGCCCGGCGCATCTCTGCGCTGGCGGCCGAGGCTGGCGTCACGGCGGTCCCGGGGGAGAACCGCTCCTACGACATCGCCCTGGACACCACGGACCCGGGGGCCCTCGAGGAGTTCTGGAGCACGGCCCTCGGCTACCGCAGGCACCGCCGGACCGGGGACCTGAGGGACCCGCACCGGCGCGGTCCGGGGTTCTGGTTCCAGGCCACGGACACCCCGGACGACCGGCCCATGCACGTGGACGTCACCGCCTCCCGGGACAGCCTGGACGCGCCGCGCGCCGCCCTCACCGAACGCTCCCGGGGCCAGCACGAGGACGCCACCTTCGCGCCGCGCTGGTGGATCTACACCGACGCCGACGGCAACCGGGTGTGCCTGTGCAGCGGGGAGGACGACGCCGACGCCGACGCCGACGGCGGCGCCGGCGGCGGCGCCGGCGGAACCGGGGGCACCGCCGGCGAATGACGCACAGAACGCCGAGGCCGCCGGAGCGTAGCGCTCAGGCGGCCTCGGCGTCGCGTACTGGGTGCTGGAGGAATCAGGCGCCGGGCGTGGCGACGAAGCCCACGGGGCGGGGCGTCTCGGTGCCGATCTCCACGAACCCGAGGGTGGACACCGGGACCATGACCACACGGCCCTTGGTGTCCTTCAGGCGCAGCATGCCGCCCTCGGCGACGGCGTCGGAGACCAGCCGGGCCACGTCCTCGTTGCTGGCGTCGGTCTCGAGCACGACTTCGCGGGCCACGTTCTGCACACCGATGCGGATCTCCATGGCTGTCTCCTCCAGGGGTCGGGGGCCGTCCCGGTGGACGGCGGACGGGTCTTCCTCAGGCCAGACTAGGCGAAAACCGGCCGGTCACGGGGCAGCGCCGGACACTTCGGCTGGCGGCGTAACCGGCGGTGCCGTGCACCGCGGCGCTCAACCCTCCTTGGGGAAGCGGCTGATGCCGCGCCAGGCCAGCCGGAAGGCCAGGTCCGCGGCGCCGTCCAGGTCCGGCCGCCCCTCCCGGCCGGACTGCTGGGCCCAGTGACGCGAGGCGGTCTGGACGAGACCGGCCAGGCCGTGGCCCAGCAACAGGGCCTCCTCGTGGGAGAGTCGGGTGTCCGCGGCGATGATCTCGGCGATGTCCGTGGCGAAGCGGTGGTCCATCGCTTCGATGCGTTCGGCCACCTCCGGGTCGTTGTTGAGCCCGGAGTCGAAGATCAACCGGTAGGCCCGGTCCGGACGGTCCATGAACTGGAAGTTCGCCCGGATCGTGGCCCGGACCCGTTCCTTGTTGTCCGTGGTCGAGGCGAGGGCTCCGGCCAGGGCGTCCTGCAGCCGCGCCAGCTGGGTGTCCATCAGGTCCAGGAACAGTTCGTGCTTGCCGGGGAAGTGCTGGTAGAGCACGGGCTTGGAGACGGCGGCGGCCACGGCGATGTCGTCCATCGAGGTGTCGTGGTAGCCGTGCTCCACGAAGACCCGCTGCGCGGCGTCCAACAGTTGGCGCCGACGTTCCTCGCGGGGCAGCCGGGGCTGGCGCACGGGGCTGGAGGTCACGGTGGGGCCTTTCTGGACGGAGGCCGCCCGGTCAGGACGGTGACGGACAGTCTACCGGCCGGTAGGGCGGTGGCGAAGGCTGGGACGCCGGCTCAGGCGATCCGCGCGGTCTCGGACCGGTCCGCCGCGGCGCCCTCACGGGGTTCACCGACCGGGCAGGAGGCCGCGGTCGTCTCGGGGGCGGGGGCGACCTCCAGGCCGAAGACGACGTTCAGGGCGTTCTCGTACTCGTCCAGGCGGCCGGCCGCGGCGAGCTCCTTGGCCCGGACGGTCGGCTCGTGCAGGATTTGACGCACCATCCGCCGCAGGGCGAACTCGACCTCCTCGGCGGCCGCGGTGCAGCCGTGGCGGGCGCGCACCCGCTCCATCTCCGACTCCAGTACCTGCTGGGTGTGCCGCCGCAGGGCCACGATGGCCTCGTTGGCGCTACGGGACTTGCGCTCCTGCAGGAAGCCGTCCACGGCACCGTCCACCAGTTGGGCGGCGGCCGTCAAAGCGGCCTGCTGCCCCTCCGGGGCGGCCATCTTCACCGACTCGAGGGTGATCAGGTCCACCCCGGGCAGGTCCGCGATGGCCGGATCGAAGTCGTGCGTCAAGGCCAGGTCCAGCACGGTGAGGCGGGAGGTGACGCCCTCGCGCAGCCGCCGCAGGGTCTCGGCCTCCAGGCGCCGGTCGCCGCCGGAGCAGCCGATGATCACGTCCGCCTCCGCGATGGCGCCGTGGATCTTCTCCCCACCCAGGGCCAGAGCCCAGCCGCCACGGTCGGCCACGAAGGACTCGGCGCGGCCGGAGGATGAGTGCACGCCCACGTTCACGGCACCGCGGTCGGCCAGCTGGGCCAGGGTGGTCCCGGCGTAGGCCCCCGTGCCGATCAGCAGGATGTTCGCGTCCTGCCAGAAACGCTGCGCCCCGACCACGGAGGTGCCGGCCCGCATGCTGGTGGCCAGGTCCAGGGCCACGGAGACGATGGACCGCCCGGCCGTGCCGAGGGCCGTGTGCGTGCCCACGTCCTTGGCCGTGCGCGTGGCGGACTCGAAGAGCTTGGTCAGGGTGCCGGTCGCGGTGCCGGACTCCCGGGCCGTGCCCAGGGCGCGGCGGACCTGCCCGGCGATCTCCCGTTCACCCACCACGGCCGACTTCAGCCCGGCCCCGACCTCGAACAGGTGCCGCACGGCGGCGTCCCCGGAGAGGGTGCGGAAGGAGGAGGCGACGGCGTCCTCGGACAGCCCGGAGCCGCGGGCCACGGCTTGCACCAGCTCCCTGCGGGCGCGCTCCACGGAGGCTTCGTCCGGGGCTTCGGCATAGATCTCCACCCGGTTGCAGGTGGCCAGCACGACCGCGCCGCTGGCGGTCGAATCGGGGAGGGCGGAGGCGACCTCGTCGGTGCCGTTGCTCAACTGGGCCACCGTGTCGAGGTCAAGGTCGGTGTGCGAGGCAACCAGGGAAAACAGAGTCACAATGCGCACGATTCTACCGCGTGTAGAGGATTGCTAGCCACCGGCGTGCCGGCCAGCGGAAACCCGGGGCGGTTCGATGGAACAATGGACGCCATGCCTTCATCGACCGCGTTGCCCGCCGACCACCCGCTGCTGACCACGGATCCCGCCCGCTCGACGGCCTCCTCGCCGCTGGTGGCCGCGTACCGCGGCCGGACCCCTTCGCGCAAGCCGGTGTGGTTCATGCGCCAGGCCGGCCGTTCGCTGCCGGAGTACCGGGCCGTGCGGGAGGGCATCGGGATGCTGGAGTCCTGTCTCAAGCCGGAACTGGCCTCGGAGATCACCCTCCAGCCGGTGCGGCGGCACGACGTGGACGCCGCCATCTTCTTCTCGGACATCGTCATCCCGCTCAAGCTCGCCGGCGTGGACGTGGACATCGTCCCCGGCACCGGTCCGGTGCTGGGCTCGGCGGTGCGCACGGCCGAGGACGTGGCCGCCTTGCCGGAACTGACCGACGAGGCCCTGGAGCCCATCCGCGAGGCGGTGCGGCTGACTGTGGCCGAACTGGGGTCCACCCCGCTGATCGGCTTCGCGGGAGCCCCGTTCACCGTGGCCGCCTACATGGTGGAGGGTCGCCCGTCCCGGGACCACCTGGGGCCGCGGACCATGATGCACGCCGACCCGGACACCTGGAACGCGCTGGCCCGCTGGGCCGCCGACGCCGCGGGGAAGTTCCTGCGCGCCCAGATCGAGGCCGGCGCCTCCGCCGGCCAGCTGTTCGACTCGTGGGCGGGATCGCTCTCCCTGGCGGACTACCTGCGCTACGTCCAGCCGCACTCGGCCCGCGCCCTGGACCACGTCCAGGACCTGGCGGGGGAGACCGGGGTGCCGCTGGTGCACTTCGGCACCGGCACCGGGGAGATCCTGCCCGCGATGCGCGACGCGGGGGCCTCCGTGGTGGGCGTCGACTACCGCCTCCCGCTGGACGAGGCACACCGACGGCTCGGGGCCAGCCCCGGACCGGACGGCCGGGGCGCGGTACCGCTGCAGGGCAACATCGACCCGGCGCTGCTCTCCGCGCCGTGGGAGGTGCTCGAGGCCCACGTGCGCGAGGTCGTCGAGGCCGGCCGGGTGGCCCCGGGCCACGTCGTCAACCTCGGCCACGGGGTCCCGCCGAGCACCGACCCGACCGTGCTGACCCGGGTGGTCGAGCTCATCCACTCGCTGCGGCCGTGACGGCCGCCCGCGCCGCGGGAGAGACCCCGCACCCGTCCGCCGTGGTGATCGGGGGCGGGATCTCCGGGCTGCTGGCCGCGTGGGAGCTGACCCGGTCCGGGCACCGGGTCACCGTCCTGGAGTCCACGCAGACCCTCGGCGGCTGCGTGTCCCCGGTGCGCGCCGACCTGCCCGACGGCACCGCGATGGTCCTCGACGCCGGGGCCGAGTCCTTCGCGGTCCGCACCCCGGCCGTGCGCCGGCTCGTGGAGGACCTCGGCCTGGGCGGGGCCGTCGTGGCCCCGGACCCGGCCGGGTCCTGGCTCTACCTGCCGGGGCCCGGTGGCGCGGGACGGGCGGTGCGTTCGCCGCGCGTCGGGATCCTGGGCATCCCGGGGGACCTGGACGCCCCGGAGGTGGCCGACGCGCTCGGCCCCGAGGTGCTGGACCGGGCCCGGCAGGACCTGACGGCGCCGGTGGAGCGCTGGGACCGCGCCGCCCGCGAGGGGGCGGCGGTCACCGTCGGCGAGGTGGTGCGGGACCGCATGGGCGAGGGCGTGCTGGACCGGTTGGTCTCCCCGGTGGTCGCCGGGGTGCACTCGGCAGATCCGGACACCCTGGATGTGCGCACCGTGGCCCCCGGACTGCTCGAGGCCCTCGTGGCCGAGGGCTCACTCTCCCGCGCGGTGGCCGCCCGGCGGGCCGCCGCCCCGCCCGGCGCCATCGTGGCCTCGTTGCGCGGCGG
>DATBUG010000287.1:0-2598 GCA_036516315.1 Citricoccus sp. | reverse complement strand
CGCCCCCACGGACCGCGGCCACGCGGGCACGGTGGACGCCGGCCGCGTGCTGGAATGGATCGACAAGGCCGCCTTCGCCGCGGCCACCGCCTGGAGCGGGTCCTACTGCGTGACCGCCTACGTGGGCAACGTGCACTTCCGTGATCCGGTGCAGGTCGGGGAGATGGTGGAGATCACCGCCACCGTGCTGTACACCGGGCGGTCCTCGATGCACATCAACACCATGGTCCGCTCCGGGGACCCCAAGACGGGGCACCTGGAGGAACGGGCCCGGTGCCTGGTGATCTTCGTGGCGGTGGACGGGCACGGACGCTCCACCGCGGTGCCGGAGTTCGTCCCCCGCACCCTGGAACAGCAGCTCGCCCGGGACTACGCGGTCTCCCGGATCCCGGTGCGCGAGGAGATCTCCGCGGAGCTGAAGAAGCACGCGTACACAGACGCCGGGACGGCCGAGAAGGTCATCCTGCGCTTCCTGGCCGCGCCCACGGACGTCAACTGGGGCGGCAAGGTCCACGGCGGGATTGTCATGGAGTGGATCGACCAGGCCGCCTACCTGTGCTCCTCACGTTACTGCGGGCGGGACACGGTGGCGGTGTTCTCCGGGGGCATCCGGTTCCTGCGGCCCCTGCACATCGGCGACCTCGTGGAGGTCGAGGCCCGCCTGATCTACACCGGCAGCAAGGGCATGCACATCGCCGTGGAGGTCCGCTCGGGCGATCCGAAGGGTGCCGAGCTACACCTGACCACGAACTGCATCACGGTGATGGTCGCCCGGGACGAGGAGGGCACGGCCGTGCCGGTGACGCCGTGGGTCCCGGTCACCGAGGAGGACCGCCGCCTGTGGCAGCACGCCCGTGACCTGCTGCTGATCCGGGGCCGCGCCCCCGGCAACCGCCTGCCCAACCACCTCCTGGAGGAGACCTCATGAACAGCCGTGACTGGGACGTGGACCTGCCCGGGACCCGGGACGAGCCGCAGCAGGCGGTCCCGCGTCCCCCCGCGCGCCCCGAGGCCGTGCTGGCGGGGCTGGACAGTGACGACTGGCAGGTCCGCGAGGCCAGCTGCCGGGTGGCCGCCTCGCAGGGCATCGACCAGGCCGCCGTCCCCCTCGAGGGGTTGCTCGCCGACCCGGACCCCCGCGTGCGCAGCGCCGCTGCCCTGGCCCTTGGTGCGGTGGGCCGCGAGCGCGCCGCCCGGGCGCTGAACGGGTTGCTCATGGACCCGGACACCGTGCTGGCCTCGGCCGCGGAGGACGCCCTGGAGCAGATCGCCGCCCGTCTGGACCGCCCGGACCTGCGCCCCGGCACCGACTACTGAGACACATGGCCTACTGAGACGCACGGCGGCGCCCGCCGCTCCACAGAAAAGACGGGAAAGCGGCCAGCACCGGCGCCGGTACGCTGGAGGGGCCATGCAATGCCCCCATTTCGACGCCGGCGAGTGCCGGTCCTGCCCGCTGATGGGCGTGCCCTACTCCCGGCAGCTCGCGGACAAGCAGGCCGGCGTGCGGGCTTTGCTGGACCCGGTGGCCGGGACGGTGGCGCCGGACGGCGGGGACCTCTGGCTGGAGCCGGTCGCCTCACCGGAGTCCGGGTTCCGCAACAAGGCCAAGATGGTCGTCACGGGCACCGCCGCGCAGCCGCGACTGGGGATCCTGGACCCGCGCCAGCACCCCAAGCACCATGACGGCACGGGCGTGGACTTGCGCGACTGCGGTCTCTACGAGCCCACCCTGGCGGCCGCCTTCCCGCACCTGGCCGAGGCGATCACGGCCGCGGGCCTGACCCCGTACGACGTGGGCGCGCGCCGGGGCGAGCTCAAGCACGTGATCGTCACGGTTTCCCCGGACGGCGGGCTGATGGTCCGGTTCGTCCTGCGCTCCACGGCCCAGCTGCCGACGCTGCGCCGGGTGGTCCCGGACCTGCTGCGGGCGCTGCCCCATGCCGAGGTGGTCACGGCCAACATCCTGCCCCAGCACCAGGCGCTGCTCGAGGGAGAGCAGGAGATCCACTTGGCCGGGGACCGCACGCTGACCATGCGCCTCAACGGCATCCCCCTGCACCTGCGCCCGCAGGGGTTCTTCCAGACGAACACGGCCGTGGCTGCCCGGCTCTACGCCGAGGCGTCCGCGTGGCTGGACACCACGGACGCCGCCAGCGTCTGGGACCTGTACTGCGGGGTCGGTGGTTTCGGCTTCCAGCTGGCCACCGTCCGGCACGACGCCGGCCCGGCGCCCGTGGGCTCGGCCCGGCAGGTGTGGGGCCTGGAGACCAGCGCGGACGCCGTCGCCGCGGCCCGGATCACCGCCGGGGAACTGGGCGTGCAGGACCGGGTGCGCTTCGCGGCCGGGGACGCCACCGACCCGGCGCACCGGCCCGCCGGGGTGCCGGACGCCGTCGTGGTCAACCCGCCGCGGCGGGGCATCGGCGAGGACCTGGCCGCCTGGCTGGAGGACTCGGCGGTGCGCCACGTGCTCTACTCCAGCTGCAACGCGGCCACCCTGGCGAAGGACCTGGCGCGCATGCCCTCCTACGCCCCGGTCCGGGCCCGGTTGCTGGACATGTTCCCGCAGACGGGCCACTACGAGGTGCTGGTGCA
>DATBUG010000286.1:0-3686 GCA_036516315.1 Citricoccus sp. | reverse complement strand
CGATGAAGTGCACATCCGCCCAGGCCCCGACCTCCTCGTAGCAGGTGGTGAACCGCAACCGGCCCGAGTCCACGTGCTTGGTCAGCAGCTCGGCCAGCCCGGGCTCGTGGAACGGCAACTCACCGGCGGACAGGGCCTGGATCTTGGCCGGGTCGATGTCCAACCCGACCACCTCGAACCCCAACTCCGCCATGCACGCCGCATGCGTCGCCCCCAAATACCCCGTCCCCACCACCGAGACCCGCAGCGGGGTGCTCACGGCCTCATCTGGACGGGTGGTGCGGTCGTCGGTGGTCGTCACGGTGGCGTTCGGTCCTGTCCGGTCGGCGGCAGCTGGCAGACCGCGTGCGGTCTCCGGGCAGGATAGGCCCCCCGGGGCCGGCAGACCACACCGACAGGAGAACGGCCGGCCAACGGCACGCGAATTCCGCGCCGCCCGGCACCCACGTGCACCCCGGGTATCGGCACTGCGCCGGGGGCGGCCGGCACGTGCCAATCGAGTGACCGCACCGCGGTGCTTCCGCCATAGGCTGTGGCCATTCAGATGTCAACACCGGGGGAGCCATGAGCCAGATCTCGCCTGCCGTGCAGCCTGAGCCTGCCCGCGGCGGACAGCGGCATCCACACCGCCGGGACATCCAGGGGTTACGCGCCGTGGCCGTCCTCGCCGTGTTCCTGGACCACCTCGTGGGCTGGCCCCGCGGTGGGTTCGTGGGTGTGGACATCTTCTTCGTCATCTCCGGCTTCCTCATCACCGGACTGCTGCTGCGTGAGTACGAGCGGACCGGCACCATCTCGTTCCGGTCCTTCTACGCCCGCCGCATCAAGCGCATCCTGCCGGCCTCCGTGTTGGTCCTGGCCGTCACCACGCTGCTGGCCAGCCTGCTGTTCCCCCTCACCCGGACCCTGAGCACCATCGGTGACGCGCTATGGGCCCTTGCCTTCGCCGGCAACTGGCGGTTCGCGCTCAGCGGCACGGACTACTTCCAGGAGGGCACCCTGCCCTCACCCCTGCAGCACTACTGGTCTCTCGGGGTCGAGGAGCAGTACTACCTCCTCTGGCCACTGCTGATGATCGTGGTCCTGGGCACGGCCGCCACACTGCGTACCCGGGGGCGGCGCCGCCGCGGCGTGGGGCGCGGCCCCCTGGCGGTGGTGGTCCTGGCCCTCATCGCCGCGTCCTTCGCCTGGGCCCAGGCCGAGACGGCCGCCCAGCCAGCGGTCGCGTACTTCTCCACGGCGTCCCGCGCGTGGGAGCTCGGTCTCGGTGCCCTACTGGCCATCGCGGCCCCGCTGCTGCGCCACCTACCCCACGCGGTGCGGCCGGTGATGGCCTGGGCCGGCCTGGCCGGCATGCTGGCCTCCATCCTGTGGCTGATGCCGGGGCAGGCGGGCTTCCCGGCACCGCTGGCGCTGGCGCCGGTGCTGGCCACCGCCCTGGTGATCGCCGCCGGGACGGGCCGGGAGGTCCCTGGCCCCTGGCTGCTGGAGAACCCGGTGAGCCGCTACCTCGGGGACCTCTCCTTCTCCCTGTACCTGTGGCACTGGCCGGTCATGGTGCTGCTGGTCGCTCTCACCCCCAGCGACGGGATCCGCTACTTCCTGTGGGCCGTGCTGCTGACGTTCCTGCTGTCGGCCGGCAGCTTCCACCTCGTCGAGGAACCGCTGCGCCGGGCCCGCTGGTTCCGCGCCCCGCGCGTCGCCGGGCGGGAACGGGGTCCGGTGCGCGTGCGCGCCCTGGTGTCCGTGGGGCTCGCGACCGCGGCAGCCGTCGCCGTCGTGGTCGCCTCGGTGACCGTCCGCTCGGACGACGCCCTCCCGACGGCGGCCGATCCGCTTCCGGCGGGCGTGGGCGCCGCGGCGGGCCAGGACGGCCCCGGTGGGGACGGCCCCGCCTCCGTCACCCCCGAGTCCGAACGCGCGGGAGCGGCCGAGGGGGCCGAGGTCGCCCCCGTCACGGCACCGGAGGCCGAGTGCCTGGGCGCCGCCGCCGCCGTCTCCGGCGAGGCCTGTGACGGCGTGCTGGGCGAGCAGCTGTGGCCCTCCATCGAGACCTTCGCCGCGGACACGGCCGGGCAATACCCCTGCTGGCGGTCCAAGGGACAACCGGCCTTCCCGGACTGCCGCCGCGGCGACCCGCAGGGCACCCTCCGGGTGGCCCTGCTGGGGGACAGCCACGCGGCGTCCTACCTGCCGGCCCTGGAGGCCGTGGCGCAGCGGCAGGGGTGGCGGCTCGACGTCTTCACCGGTTTCGCGTGCCACTGGTACGCGCACGACCCGCAGGACAACTGCTACGGCCCCCTGCAGGGGGCCACACAGCGACTGCTCTCAGCAGAGCCCTACGACGCCGTACTGGTGACCTCCTCGCGCTACGACGACTCCCACCCGTTCGACGAACGGGTGGACCGGTACGAGCGGGCCTGGGCTCCGGTGGCGGCACGCGGGACCCGCATCATCGTCCTCACCGACGTGCCGGCGACCTCCGAGGAGTCCCTGGAGTGCCTGACCCGGGTCGGGTTCTCGGTGACGGACCACGACTGCGGGCTGCCCCGGGACGAGGCGCTGACCCTGGTGGACCCGCTGCCGCACGTCGCCGGGCGGGTCGAGGGGGCGGCGGTCGTGGACCTGACGGAGTACTTCTGCCCCGAGGACTTCTGCCCCGCCGTCATCGGCAACACGGTGGTGTACCGGGACGCCAGCGCCCACATCTCCGCCACCTACGCCCGGTCCCTGACGCCCTTCCTCGAGGAGGCGCTGCTCGAGGTGGTGGACGGCTGAGACCGGCTCAGGAGGTGGTGACCTCCGCGGCGCGGACCAGCTCCGTCAGGTTCAGCGCGGCATGCATCACCGTCTCGGCGTGGACGCGGCCCGGCTGGCGCGTCAGGCGCTCGATCGGCCCGGAGATGGACACGGCCGCGATCACCCGCCCGCTGGGGCTGCGCACCGGGGCGGACACCGAGGCCACCCCCGGTTCGCGCTCCCCGAGCGACTGGGCCCAGCCACGGCGCCGGACGGCCGCCAGCACGGTCGGCGTGAACACCGCGCCGGCGAGCCCCTCCACGAGGCGCTCGTGGTCCTCCCAGGCCAGGAGCACCTGGGCGGCCGACCCGGCCTTCATGGACAGGCGGGTGCCGACGGGGATGGTGTCCCGCAGGCCCACGGGCCGCTCCGCGCTGGCCACGCAGACCCGGCTGTCGGCCTGGCGCCGGAACAGCTGCGAGCTCTCACCCGTGGCATCCCGCAAGCGGGTCAGGACCGGTCCGGCCGCCGAGGTGAGCCGGTCCTCGCCGGCGGCCGAGGCCAGCTCGCCCAGCCGGCTGCCCAGGATGTAGCGGCCCTGCAGGTCCCGGCCCACCAGGCGGTGGTGCACCAGGGCGGCCGCGAGGCGGTGCAGCGTGGGCCGGGCGATGCCCGTGGCGGCCACCAGCTGGGCCAGCGAGGTGGGGCCGGCCTCCAGGGCGTCGAGGATGGCAGCGGCCTTGTCCACGACGCCGACGCCGCTGGGCCGGTGCAGGGCCTGGAGGCCCGGGGAGTGATCGACTGAGTCCATACTCTGATACTACCGTCTCACTATTTGAGATTACGATCTCGATGCTGGTGGTGTCCCGCGCGGCGGTGCCACAGTGAGATGGTCATTGGTGGAAGGACGTGAAATGGCAGAGATTCCCGAGAGCACGGTCACCCCG
>DATBUG010000285.1:0-4056 GCA_036516315.1 Citricoccus sp. | reverse complement strand
CGCCAGCACGCCTCCGTGGCCGATCTCTATTTCGACATCCCCACCCTGATCAACTACGTCACCGGCTTCACCCGGCTCAACCCCGGTGACGTCATCGTCACCGGCACCCCCGGCGGCGTCGGCCTGTTCTGGGGCGAGGACGGCCTGCTGGACGCCGGCGACGAGGTCGAGGTCGAGATCACCGGCCTGGGCGTGCTGCGCAACACCGTCCAGGACGAGGCCGAGACGGACGCCTCCGCCTCCCCGCTGGCCGCACTGACCGCGCTCGCGCAGGCCGGCTGAACCTGTCGGCCGGCTGGACCGGCCGGCCGGATGACGACGCACCAGCCGTGAGGGGTGCCGGGCCAGCGCCCGGCACCCCTCACCGCTGTGACGGACCGACCAGCTCCGTCAGGAAGTACCGGTGGAAGGACCAGTCCCCGGTGACCTCGGGGTGGAAGCTCGTGGCCAGCAGGTTCCCCTGCCGCACGGCCACGGGCACCTCACCGGGGACCAGGCCGCAGTCGATCCCGGCCTCGAGCCGCTCGGACGGCACGGCCGCCAGCACGTGGACACCGGGTCCGGCCTGCAGGACCGCGGGCGCGCGGATGAACACCGCATGGATCTCCTCCCCGGAGACCGCCGGAGCCTGCAGGCGGGTCTCGAAGGAGTCGACCTGCGAGCCGAAGGCGTTGCGCTGCACGGTGACGTCGAGCCCGCCGAGGCTGCGCTGGCCGGTGATCGGGTTGGCGATCCGGTCGGCCAGCATGATCATCCCGGCGCAGGTGCCGAAGACCGGCAACCCGCCGTCGATCGCCTCCCGGACCGCCGGGGCCAGGCCCAGCAGCCGGGACAGCTTGTCCATCACGGAGGACTCGCCCCCGGGGATGACCAGGCCGTCCAGCCCGGCCAGGTCCCCGGCGGCCCGCACCAGGGCCGTCCGCGCGCCGAGGGCCTCCAGCACGCGCACGTGCTCGCGCACGTCCCCCTGCAGGGCGAACACGCCGATCGCGGGCCGGTGGGCCTCCGCATTCGGCGCCCCCGCGGCACTCTGGCCCCTTTCAGGGCAGGAATCGCTAGTCATCTCGCGCATCGACTAGTCAATCCAGCCCTGAAAACGGACCGAGGCAGCGGTCCCGACGGCGCCGCTCACCACCCGCGTTCGGCGAGGCGGTGCGGTGCGGGCAGGTCGGCTACGTTGATGCCGACCATCGCCTCGCCCAGGCCGCGCGAGGCGTCGGCGACGGCGGCGGCGTCGTTGTACTGGGCCGTGGCACGCACGATCGCCGCGGCACGGGCCTCGGGGTTGCCGGACTTGAAGATGCCCGAGCCCACGAACACGCCGTCGGCGCCCAGCTGCATCATCAGGGCGGCGTCCGCCGGGGTGGCCACGCCGCCGGCCGTGAACAGCACGACGGGCAGCCGGCCCTCGCGGGCGACCTCGGCGACCAGCTCGTACGGGGCCTGCAGCTCCTTGGCGGCCACGTACAGCTCGTCCTTGGACAGCGCCGAGAGCTTGGCGATCTCACCGCGGATCGTGCGGATGTGCTTGACCGCCTCGGAGACGTCACCGGTGCCGGCCTCGCCCTTGGAACGGATCATGGCCGCGCCCTCGGTGATCCGGCGCAGGGCCTCGCCCAGGTTGGTGGCACCACAGACGAAGGGCACCGTGAAGTCCCACTTGTCGATGTGGTTGACGTAGTCGGCCGGGGAGAGCACCTCGGACTCGTCGATGTAGTCGACCTTCAGGGCCTCCAGGACCTGGGCCTCGACGAAGTGGCCGATCCGGGCCTTGGCCATCACGGGGATGGACACGGCGTCCACGATCTGGTCAATCAGGTCCGGGTCGGACATGCGGGCCACGCCGCCCTGGGCGCGGATGTCCGCGGGCACGCGCTCGAGCGCCATGACGGCCACGGCGCCGGCGTCCTCGGCGATCTTCGCCTGCTCGGCGGTGACCACGTCCATGATCACACCGCCCTTGAGCATGTCCGCCAGGCCGCGCTTCACCCGGGCGGTCCCGGTGCGGGGCGAGCCCTGGCCGGAGTCCTCGATGGACCCGGGCGTGGGGTCCGAGGGGTTGGAGGTGTAGGAGACGGCGGAGGTCTCGGTGGAGTTGGACATCGGGTTCCTTCGCGGGGGGGTGTTATGTGGGGCGCCGGTGTGGACCGGACGAAGGGGACGGTAGCAGGGCTGCGGGACTCAGGCGTTCCAGAGTCCGTAGGAGTCGGCCAGATCGGCGATCTTCTGTGCACGGGCGAGCCGCGGCAGGTACGAACCGTCTCCGACCGAGGCGCCGGACTCGTGGGCGTGGAGCATCTCCACGGCCCAGGCCACCTCGTCCTCGGACGGGGACAGGGCGCGGTTGATGGAGTCGACCTGGTCCCGGTTCAGGCACAGCCGGCCGGTCATGCCCATCGAGGCCGTGACGCGGGAGGACTCGATGACGGCCCCCTCGCCGTCGGCGGCGGCCGGCGGGCCATCGATCGCGCCCGGCAGCTTGCCCACCCGGGAGGCGATGACCAGCCGCGAGCGCGCGTAGGCCATGGCCATCGGGTCGTCGGAGATGCCGGTGTCCTTGCGGAAGTCGTTGGTGCCGAAGGCGAGCCGGAAGGTGCCCGGGGCCCGGGCCACGGCGCTGGCGTTGTCCAGTCCCACCGCGGTCTCGATCAGGGCGATCACCGGCGTGCCGGCCCGCAGGCGCATGGCCGTCAGGGTCACCTGCTCGGGTTCCTCGGCCAGGGCGAGCATGACCCCGCGCAGCCCGGTGGTGCCGGACAGCGCCTCGAGGTCCTTCGACCAGTCATCGGTGTCGATCCCGTTGATCCGCACCCAGGCGTCCATGCCGCCGTTGAGCGCCTCGACCACGGACTGCCGTGCGGCGTCCTTCTGGTCCGCCGGGACGGCCGCCTCGAGGTCGAACAGGACGGAGTCCGCCTCGGAGGCCAGCCCGGGGGCAAAGTCCTCGGGCCTGGCCGCGTTCACCAGCAGCCAGGACCGGCTCAGCTTGGCGGGCAGGGCAGCGGCTCGACGGTTACGCAGGGGCATGGTCTCCAGCCTACCGCCGCCACCCTGTCCAGGCCCGTGCCGGGGCCGTACGGCGCCGGTAGGCTGCGGGCCATGGCCGATGACATCCCCATGCTCTCCCGCAGCACCACCCACGGCCCCCTGCCAGAGGATGAGCTGGCCATCCTGCGCCGTATCCCCGGACTCGTCCCCGCCCACGGCGCCGGGACCGTCCGGGACGGGGGTGCGGACGGGGGAGGGAACGCGGCTGGGGACGAGAGCCCGACGCCGGATGCCACCGTGGTCCTCGACGGCACCACGGTGCGCCTGGGCCCGGCCGCGACCACCGCGGTGCTGGACCTGCTGGGCCGGTTGTCCTCGGGCGGCCAGGTGGCCGTGGCCGACCAGGACCGCTGGCTGAACACCTCGCAGGCGGCCCGGCTGGCCGGGGTATCCAACACCTACCTGCGCCAGCTGGCCGACCGCGGGGAGATCCCCGTGACCTACCGCGGGACGCACCGCCGGATCCATCCGGACGACGTGCTGGCCTGGGCGCGCCGCCGCGAGGAGGCCCGGGCCGCCGACGCCGCCCAGGCCGCGGACGGCCCGCAGAGGGACCGCTCGATTCCGCCGTCGGCTGAAGACCCCGGTTGACGGACGGTGAGCCCTTGGCCCATTGATACCGGCGTGCAAGACTATTGAGTGCTCAACCACATGAGTGCCAGTTTCCGTCGGCCCCACGGCCCGCGGTACAGAGTCTGGCGTGAAGGCCGGTCTACTCATCCCCCCTCCGAGGACCGGAGTGCCGCCAGACCGGCCGGGGCCCACCCCGTTCTTGGGCCCCGGCCACCTCTCTTCCCCGGAACGCGCCTGGCGCCGGAGTACGATGGTCGGGTCATCGCGCGGCAGCCCGGTCCCGGCCCGCGTCCGTCCGCAGCACAGGAGTTCCATGAGCGCGTGCCGACCCCTGCGCCCTGTCGCGGCCGCACTGGGCGCCGTGACGGCCGCCGTCGTCCTGGCCGGTTGCAGCATCTTCCCGAACCCCTCCGGATCCCCCACCGAGGACACCGG
>DATBUG010000284.1:0-3809 GCA_036516315.1 Citricoccus sp. | reverse complement strand
CGGGTCGTGGTCCAGCAGCGCCTTGCCGCCGGCGATGCCGGCGTTGTTGAAGATCCCGTCCAGCCGGCCGAAGGCGTCCACCGCGGACTGCACGGCCTGCTCGACGGCGGCGAAGTCCGAGACGTCCACGGCCACCGCGTGCGCCCGGCCGCCGGCGTTCGTGACCTCGTCGGCGACGCGCTGCGCGCCCTCCAGGTTCACGTCCGCCACGACGACCTGGGCGCCCTTCTCAGCGCAGCGGCGCACCGTGGCGCGGCCGATGCCGCTGGCGCCGCCGGTGATCAACAGAACTTTGTCTTCCAGGATGGGCATGGATTCTCCTTGCGGACGGGGGTGTGGGTGAGGTGGTGCCGGTGGGAGTGCCGCCGGGGGGCAGGGCACTCCCACCAGGTCTGGTGGTCAGGGGATCTCAGGGGCCGGTCAGAACATCGTGTGGGACAGCGCCAGCGCCCCGCCGTCCACGGCCAGGACCGCCCCGGTGAGGAAAGAATTGCCGGGGGCGACGAGGAACAGCATCGGGGCCTGGATCTCGTCCATGGTCCCCATCCGGCCCAACGGGATGGTCTCCTCCCACATCCGCTCGCCGGCCTCGTCGAGCACGGCGTCCCCGCCGATCCGGGTGCCCTTGAACGGGCCGGGGGCGATCACGTTGACGCGGATCCCACGCGGGGCCAGTTCGAGCGCCGCCTGGCGGGCCAGGTTGATGATGCCGGCCTTGGTGGCTCCGTAGGCGTAGGACACCATCGGGTCGGTCCGCAGCCCGGCGGTCGAGGAGGTCACCAGGATGCGGCCGTCGTCGGGCAGCACCCGGGCAGCGGCCCGCAGGGTCTCGAAGGTGCCGTGGAGGTTGGTGGCCACCACCTGGCGCCACTCCTCGTCGGTGTACCGGCTGAGCGATCCCTCCTCGGTCCGGTAGCTGGCCCCGCCGGCGATGCCGGCGTTCGCCACCACCACGGTGGGCTGCCCGACGTCGGCGACGACGCGGTCCAGGACCTCGTCGATGGCGCCGGGCCGGGCGAGGTCGGCCGCGTAGGCGTGGGCGGTCCCGCCGGTGGCGATGATGGCATCCTGGACCTCGTCCAGGCGGGCCTGGTCGCGGCCGAGCACCACGACGGTAGCCCCGGCGTGGGCGTAGATCTCGGCCGCCGCGCGGCCGAGGCCGCTCGAGGCACCGGTGACGACGACGATGTCGCCCTGCATCGAGAACAGGTCGAGGATGCGCTCGGTCCCGGTCGCGGGACGGGTGGACTGGTCGGTGACGGACATGGCGGTCCTCCTTCGGGTCGGTGGCGGTGGGGTGGCCCGGCCGGGGGTGCGTGCTGCAGGGCACCGGGGCGGCCGGCCGGGCCGCGGGTCACATGGACGGGGTGAAGTCGTCCGCGTTGCTGCGGTCGATCAGCTCGCCCTCGACCTCCACGAAGTTCTCCTCCGGCAGCGTGCCGTCGGCGCGGTAGGCCTCGATGTCCTCGACCACCTCGTCCACCACGGAGAACCAGTCCTGGTGCACGGAGGCGTAGAAGGGACCGTCCTGACGGATCTGCTCCACGGCCACACCCAGGGCGTCCACGCCCGTGACGTAGATGTCGTCCCGGCCGGCCTCGTTGATGGCCTGCGCGGCACCGAGGGCGGCGTGGTCCCAGCCGACCCAGACCCCGTCGAGGCCGTCCGGGTTGGCCTGCAGGAAGTCCGTGACGAACTTCAGGGCCTCCTCCTGGGAGGTGGCGGGGTTCAGGGCCTGCTTCATCTCACCACCGGCGATGTTGGCCCCGGCCTCCTCGAGCATGCCCAGGGCCAGGTTGCTGCGCGTCATGATGCCGATGTGCGGGTCGTGACCGATCACCATGACGTCCTTGCCCTCGAGACCGCCCATGGCCTCCTCCAGGGCGCCCACCGTGAGTTCGGCGAGCTGGTCCTGGTCGAAGGTCACGTCCACGACGAAGTCCTCGTTCGGCTCCACGCCGCCGTCGATGGAGAAGATCGGGATGTCGGCGCCCTCGGCGGCGTTGACGAGCGGGGCGATCTGCCGCGGGTCGGGGAAGCCGGCCAGGATGACGTCCGCGCCCTGGGTGATGGCGGACTGCATGTCCGAGTTGATCTTGTCGTAGTCGAAGTCGCTGGTGTAGAGGGTGACGTCCCACCCCTTGGCCTTGCCCTCCTCCACGAACTTGTCGAGGGTCAGCTTGCCGCCCGGGGTGCCGTAGCCGGCCGTGAAGGCCGCCACCTTGAAGACGCCGTCGTCACCGGCTCCGCCGGAACCGGAGCCTCCGCCGGCGCCGGCCTCCCCGGCGCAGCCGGTCAGGGCCAGCAGGCTGGCCGAGAGGAGTCCTGCAGTGATGGTCAGACGAGTACGCATGGTGTTCTCCGTGGGGATGGGGCCGCACGCGGCGGCGGAATCGGGGGAAGGGAAGAAGACAGGAGGAGCGGGGGGAGAGGAGGAAGCAGAGAGGAAGGAGTGACGGCGGGCCGAGCGGACGACGCGCTAGGCGTTCTTGGACTTGAACGAGGACATCAGCACGGCGGCGATGATGATGATCCCGGTGAGGACCTGCTGGACGTAGGTGTTGACGCCCACGATGTTCAGGCCGTTCTGGAGCACGCCGATGATGCCGACGCCCACGAGCGTGCCGCCGATGTTGGCCTGCCCGGACTTCAGCACGGTCATGCCGAGGAAGGCGGCAGCGACCGCGAGCATCATGTAGTAGTTGGCGCTGGTGGAGCTGGCGCTGGAGAGCCTGCTGACCAGGATGATCCCGCCCAGGGCGGAGGCGAAGCCGGCCACCGTGAAGGCCAGCAGCACGTTGAGCCGGACGTTCACACCGGACAGCCGGGCGACCTCGGCGTTGCCGCCGACCGCGTACCAGCGGCGGCCCACCGTGGTGTAACGCAGCACGACCCAGATGATCGCCGCCACGATCAGGGCGAAGAACACGGGCATCGGGATGCCGGCGAGGCGGGTCTGGCCGATCCAGTTGAAGGACTCGGGCATCCCGTACAGGGTGGTGCCGTTGGTGACGATGAACGCTAGGCCGCCCACCGTGGTCATCGTCGCCAGGGTGGCCACGATCGCCGAGATCCCGAGGTAGGCCACCAGGATCCCGTTGACGACGCCGACGGCCGTCCCGACGAGGAGGCCCACCACGATCGCCAGGGACACCGGCATGCCGTTGATCATCAGTGCGGAGGCGGTCGCCCCGGCCAGGGTCGCCGTCGTGCCCACGGACAGGTCGAAGTGCCCGGTGACCATCACGACGGTCTGGGCGGCGGCGATGATCGTCAGGATCGCAACCTGGGCCAGGATGTTGGTCATGTTCCCGAAGCTCAGGAACGCTCCGGGGCGCAGGACCCCGAAGATCACCACGAGGGCGATCAGGGCGATGATGGTGCCGCCCTGCCACAGCATCTGGGACATCGGCGTCCGGTCCTGGTGGACCTCGACGGCGGGGACGGTGTCCGGAGTCTGGGTGGTGTTCTCGGTCATGGGCTGGGCCATCTCAGCCCTCCCTTCCATAGCAGTAGGAGAGGAGCAGTTCCTCGTCGGCGTCCGCTGCGGACACCTCACCGGAGACCCGTCCCTCGTGCATGATGAGGATGCGGTCGGACAACCCGATGAGTTCGGGCAGTTCGGAACTCACCGCGATGATGGTGGTGCCGGCCGCCGCGAGCGCGCGGATGAGCCGGTAGATCTCCGCCTTGGTGCCCACGTCGATGCCGCGCGTGGGCTCGTCCAGCAACAGGACCCGGGGATTGCGGGCCAGCATCTTGGCCAGGACGACCTTCTGCTGGTTGCCGCCCGAGAGCAGCCCGACCTG
>DATBUG010000283.1:0-10135 GCA_036516315.1 Citricoccus sp. | reverse complement strand
TCCACCAGGTGCAGGGTGCCCGGCCGCAGCCGCTCCATCTCCCGGGTGTAGCGCCCGGCAGGGACCACGGGGCGACGGCCGACGGACATCCAGGTGGCGAGGGAGCCCGAGGCCGAGACGTTGTGATGCGCGGCCAGCGGGACGCCGGCGGCCAACAGGGCCGGGTCGAGCTCGTCGTCGGGCACGAAACCGGTGACCCGGAACCGCAGTCCCGCCTGCCGCGCCCGGTCCTCGAGCTCGGTGACGAGGCCCTCGTGTCCGGCGGCCACCACCCCCAGGGCGGTGACCCGGTCCGGCGCAGGGACGCCGCGGTGCCGCAACCACGCCAGGGCTTCAATCGCCTCGGCGTGGCCCTTGCCGGGATAGAGAAACCCGAGCAGCACCACGTCCTCCGCCAGCCCCTCGACGGCTTCCCCGCCGGCCGGACCGTCCCCGGCCCCGGAGGGCGCTGCGCCCGCGGCGAGCTCGGCCCCGGCCCGGCGGTCCTCCACGGGCAGCGGCACCACGGCGGTGGGGCCGGCGGGCTCCAGCCCGCCCGGGTCCAGGTCCTGCAGCAGGGCCAGTTCGTGCCCGCTGGAGACCACGGTCCCGGCGGCGAAGCGGGCCAGGCGCGCGTAGGCGGCGGAACGCCGGGCGTAGCGGCCGGCGCCTTCCGCGGGTTGCGGCACGTCGTGGAGGGTGAGCGTGGTCCGGGGCGGCAGGTGCTCGAGGAGCAGGTCCGCCGCCGCGGCGGCCGTGGGGGCGAACAACGCGTCGGTCACGTCCAGGTGGACCGGTCCGCCGCTGCCGTGGCCCTCAGCCGCCCAGGCCCGCAGGTGCGCGGCGTCGTCCAGGCGCACCAGTGGCACGTCCACGCCGATCCGGTGCAGCGCCTCGACCGTGCGCAGGGCGTGGCGCACCACCCCGTGCCGTTCCGGTCCGGCCACCACGTAGGCCGGCCACCGGCGCTGGACCGGTGCGGACCAGTTCCCGCCGGGCTGGCTCCCCTGGGCCAGGTACCCGCTGGTCCGGGTCCCGTGGCCGGCGCTCAACGGTCCAGGCCCAGGTCGGCGAGCAGGCGTCCGTGGCGTTCCACCCCGGCCCGCACCACGGCGGGGTTCGCCCGGTACCAGTCCAGGTGCGCCGCGCGCACCCGGGCGTCGGAGACCGGTTCGCCCCGGACGGTCCAGTGGTCGCGGGCGGTCCCGTGCACACCCAGGGCCTCCAGCACCTGCCCCTCCAGGGGCGCGAGGACCTCCCCGAGCAGCGTGCGGTCCGGGAGCACGACGGCGGGGTCGGCGCCCAACTGCGCGCGCACGGCGGAGGCCAGCAGGCCCAGGACCTCGTTGGCCGGGTGGTTGACGGTGTGGAAGGCCGGCACGGTCATCTCCGCGATCCGGTCCGCGACGGTCAGGGTGCGGTGGGCCCGTTCCCGCTCCCGTAACCGGGTGAGGGAGTCCTGGGCCAGCCGGTGGACGCGCCCGGGGTCCAGGGGCAGCCGGACGGCGGGGGGCTCCGGCGCGGCGACCGGGCCGCCGTCGAGCTCGGTGGCCGCCTCGGCCAGGGTGCGCAGGTCGTGGTAGGGCACCACGGGGGGATCCTCCTCCGGCCGCTCCGGGTGCCGCACCGTGACCATCCAGGGGAACAGCGAGGCGTCGTAGAGCACGGGAATGCGGACGGTCTCGGCCCCGGCGGGCAGGTGGGTGGCGAGCTGGCCGGTCCCCAGGGGCATCCCGCGGTAGTCGGCGCGGACGGGCTGGGCCACCAGCACGGCGGTCCGGGACAGCAACCGGTGCAGGTGCGGCAGGTCCTGGGCGGTGAGTTCGAAGACCGGGGGCACGCGGACGCTCGGCGGCAGGGCGGGCGTCCCCCGGCCGGAGGAGACCAGTTGCCGCAGGGCTTCAGACTGGCAGTTGCCCAGGACCACGAGCACCTCGTCACCGGGCAGCTCGCGCAACCCGTAGAACTCCGCGTAGTGTCCGGCCCGGCCGGCGTGCTCGTCCTGGTGATGCGCGCTCATCGCTGCCCCTTCCCCCTGTCCCATTCCGGCGAACGGTCCTCCCGGCCTCCACCAGTATGCTGGGTGTCCGTGCCTGACCAGGCCCGGGGACGTCTGAGAGGAGTCGGGTGGCCGCCAGAGATCACTTCACGGTACAGATGGTTCCCGCGGGACACCCCTACTGCCGCAACGTGCTGCCGCCCGATCATGCCCCCCAGTACTCCGTGCTGCCCGACCCCCCGGTTCCCGGGGCCCCCGCCGGCCAGTGGTGGCCGCCGCGCGCCCTGGACCCCGACTGGCTGCAAGAGCACGTCCCGGACGTGCTCCACGTGCACTTCGGTTTCGACTCCTTTGCCCCCGGTCAGCTGCAGGAGGTGGTCGAGGTCCTGCGCCGGGCCGGCTCCGCCCTGGTCCTGACCGTCCACGACCTGCACAACCCGCATTTCGCCGACCGCACGCGCCACCTGGCGCAGCTGGACGTGCTGGTCCCCGCGGCCACGGAGGTGCTGACGCTGACCGAGGAGGCCGCCGCGGAGATCGCCACCCGGTGGGGCCGGGCGGCCACCGTGGTGCCGCACCCCCACATCGTCCCCCTGGACCGCATCCCGCAGGGCCCGGCGCGCCCGGTGTCCCCGCCCAGCGGCCCCGGGGCGAAGGCGGCCGACCGCGAGGTCGTCATCGGGGTGCACGCCAAGGACCTGCGGGCCAACGTGGACCCCTTCTCCGCCCTGCCCGGGGTGGCCGAGGCTGTGCGGCGGCTCCAGGACCGGGGGGTATCCGCGCGGGTGCGCGTGGACGTTCGGGACCGGCCCCAGGACGTGGCCGCCCTGGAACGGCTGCGGCGGGAGTGCACCGCCTACGGCTTCAGCCTGTGGGAGCACGGCCGGCTCGACGACGAGGACCTGTTCGCGGACCTGCGCTCGCTGGACGCGACCGTGCTGCCCTACGCGTTCGGCACCCACTCGGGCTGGCTGGAGATGTGCCGGGACCTCGGCGTGCCGGTGGCCGTACCGGACCTGGGTTGCTTCTCCGGCCAGGCCGCCGGGGAGGGTGTGGAGACCTTCGCCCACGGTGACGACGCCGCGCTGGCGGACGCGGTGCTGGCCCTGCTGGAGCGCCGGCACCGGATCCGCCCAGTCGACCCCGCGGCGCGGCTGGCCCAGCGGCGCTCAGTGGCCGGCACCCACGAGCGGTTGTACGCCCGGGCCCTGGCGGCCGTCCGGCCCTCCGGTCCGGCCGAGCCTGCCGAGCCGGCCGAGTGCCTGGGGGCCCGATGACGGGCACGTCGCCCGCCACCGGATCGGTGACCGCGCCCGGGAGGACCTCCGTGCTGGTGATCACCGGCGGGCGGGACGCCCACCTGGCCCGCGTGGTGGCCGGACTGGAACGGTGCGCGCCACGCCCCGACGAGGTCGTCGTCGTGTTCATGAACCAGCCCGGTGGCACCGTCCCGGCCACGGACCTGCCGGTGGTGACCGGCCACGTGGACGCTGCCGGGGGTCTGCCGCTGGCCGCCGCGCGCAACCGGGCGGCGAAACTGGCTGCCGGCGACGTCCTCGTGTTCCTGGACGTGGACTGCATCCCGGCCGGCGCCGCCGTCGGGACCCTGGCCAGCGCCGTCCGCGCGCGCCCCGGCACCCTCGTGATGGGCACCCCCCGCTATCTCGTGCCCGGGTGGACGGAGCAGCGCGGTGCCACCCCCGGGCTGCCCGACGACGACCGGCTGCGCGGGCTCTCGGTTCCGCACCGGACGCGGGCCCACCTGGGCGAGGGACCGGTGCCGGACTGGCACCTGGTGTGGACGTTGGTGCTGGCCCTGGCCGCCGCGGACTTCGAGCGCCTCGGCGGTTTCGACGAGGGGTTCAGCGGCTACGGCGCGGAGGACACCGACTTCGCGTTCCGGGCCCGGGACGCCGGGATGGGTCTGTGGTCCTCGGCCGCCGAGGTGTTCCACCAGCACCACAGGGTGTACCGCCCCCCGCTGCACCACTTCGCGGACATTCTCGTCAACGCCCGGCGCTTCCGGCAGGTGCACGGCACCTGGCCGATGGAGGGCTGGCTCGGACGGTTCCGCGACCTGGGCCTGGTGGACTGGGACCCCGCGGCCGACCGCCTCACCGTGCTGCGGGAGCCCAGTGACGCCGAGGTCGAGGCCGCCCGCCGGCCGGAGGACGCGTACTGATCTGCTGAGTCAGAACGTCAGCACGAGCCGTCCGCGCACCCCGCCCGCCTCGAGCCGCCGGTGGGCCTCCGGGGCCTGGTCCATCCGGAACTCCTCGGCCACCCGCAGCGTCAGCAGTCCCTCCTCGGCCTGGCGGCGCAACCGGTCCAGCTTCTCGCGCTCCCGGGCGTAGTCGACCACCATGATCGGCTGGAACGTGATGCCCCGTTCGCCCGGTTCGTCGAATCCGCGCAGCGTGATCACCGTTCCCCCGTCCTTGACGGCCGGGGCGATCCCGTGTCCCAGCAGGGCCGCGTCGATCACCGCGTCCACCCCGTCGGCGTAGTGCTCCCGCACCGCCCGGGCGAACCCGTCCCCGCGGGGCAGCACCAGGTCCGCCCCCAGGTCCTTGACGAGCTCCTCGTCCTGCGGCGCGGCGTCGGCCACCACGGTCAGTCCGTCCGCCGCGGCCAGTTGCACCGCGTACCCGCCCATGGCCCCGGCCGCACCGGTGACCGCGACCACCGCTCCGGCGTCCAGGTCCAGGGTGTCCAGGGCCAGCCGGGCGGTGAGACCGTTCATCGGCAGGGTGCTGGCCGCGGCGAATCCGGCGCCCTGCGGCACCGGGACCACGGATTCGGCCGGGACCGCGATCCGTTCGGCGTAGGCCCCGTGCGCCCCGCGCGGCACGACGATGGCCATGACGCGCTCACCCACCTGCAGGTCCGTCTGCGTCCCCGGACCGATCTGCTCGACCACCCCGGCGGCGTCCATCCCCAGGACGTAGGGGTCTCCGGGGTTCCCGTGGCGGCGGGGCCGGGCGCGGCTGGCCGTGTCCGTGGGGTTCACCGCGGCCGCGTGCACCCGGATCAGGACCTCGCCCTGCGCCGGGACGGGGTCGGGGCGCTCCATGACCTCGAGAACGTCCGTGTCACCTGGGGTGTGGAATCCAATGGCCTTCATGACCGGCGCAACGCGTCCGTTCGGCGCACTATTCCTCGGCCGCCTCCACCGCGGGACCCATCGCGGCCTCACCGGCAACCTCCACCGCGGCCTCCACCGCCGCTTCCCAGCGCCGCCGGTATTCCCCCGGTTCCGTCAGCACGGCCGCCGCCAGCCGGTCCGCCGAGGCGGGATCCCGCAGCGCCGTGTCCACGGCGCCGGCCCAGTCCGCGGCCACGTCCGTCCAGCGGCACCAGGGCACCCCGGTGGCGGCGTGGGCCGCGGCGGTGAATCGCTCCTGTTCCGCGAACGGCCGGGGCTCCGGGACCAGCACCACCGGCCGGCCCGAGCAGGTCGCGTCGGCCACGGCACTGTACCCGGCCGAGACGATGACGACGTCCGCCGCGCGCATCCGCCCGGCCACGTCCTCGGTCCAGCCGTGCAGCACCAGGTTCGGCGGGACGGGGGCGCCGGACGGCCCGCCGGCGCCTTCCGCAGCACCGCGCACCGGTCCGTAGACGTGCCAGCGTGCTGCGGGCACCTGCCGGGCGGCCCGGACCAGGTCCGTCCACCGCAACCCGCCGCCCCCGGTGCCGGTCACCACGGCGATCTCCGGGGCGGACACCCGGGTCCCGGCGCGCGGGGCGGCCCGCTGGCCGAGCCGCCCGGTGACGTCCGGTGCGCCCAGGAAGGTCGTCTTCGTCCCGTACCGGGCGCGCCAGGCGGAGTCCTCCAGCGCGGCCCCGTAGTGCGCGATGAGGTGGTCGGCCTCGGTGTAGACGAGGCCGTGGGCCGGGTCCGTCCGGTCCCCGTGCATGCGCCGGTGGATCACGGGGTACCCGGCCAGGCGCAGGAACAGGGCCGTCTCCACGGACACGTCCACCACCACCACCTCCGCGCGGGCCCGCCGGGCGGCCGCGAGCAGGGCGGCGAAGCGGTCGCGGATGACCGGACCGGTGGGGGTGTAGTGCAGGTGTGATCCCGGGGGTTGGCGATACCCGGGCACGACGTCTCTGGGCAGCATCTCCAGTGACGTGCCGGGCGGCAGCACCCCGGCGGCGCCGCGGGCGGAGGTCGCCACGGTCAGGTCGAACGCCCCGGTCCCGGCGGCCCGGGCCGCGTGGCGCACGTGGCCGGCACCGTGGTCGTGGGCGTAGTACAGCACCCGGGGTCGGGGCCCGGCGGCGCTCACGGCACGGGCTGCGCGGAGAGCAGGAGCGGCGTGCCGTCGTCGTCGGACCCCGGGCCCGGCAGGGTGCCGGCCTCTACGGCGACGTCGCGGAGCACGTCGAGGTAGGAGTCCACCATCCGGTCGGCGCCGAACTGGCGGGCCCAGGAACGCACCCGTCCGCGGTCCCTCGTGCGGGCCACCGCGATGGAGTCCGCGAGCGCCCGCGCCGAGTGGTGGATGGCCAGGTCGCCGGCCTGCGGACTGACGATCTCCCCCATCGCCCCGGTGAGGAAGGCGGCCACGGGGGTGCCCATCGCCATCGCCTCGACCGTGGCCAGCCCGAACGGTTCGGCCCACAGCGGGCTGGCCACGTAGACCTCCCCGGAGGCCAGCAGGTCCGGCAGCCGGCGGTGGTCCAGGTGTCCGTGGTAGACGGTGTCCTCACCCAGCAGGGGCTCGACCTCGGTGCGGAAGTACGTGCGGTCGGACAGCGGGCCGGCGAAGTGCAGCTCGAACCCGGCCAGCCGGGCTGCCTGGATGGCCACGTGCAGGCCCTTCTCCCCGGTGATCCGCCCGGTCCAGACGGCCCGGCCGGGAACCGGCTTCACCGTGCTGCGCCAATGGGCGAGCTCGATCCCGTTGGGGACCACCGAGACCCGGGGCAGCCGATGGGTCCAGGCCAGGGCGTTGGCCGCGGAGACGGACAGCCACCGGTGGAGCGGGGGCGGGGTCCAGGCGGGGTCGTCGAGCACGGCCAGCACCTCGGTGAGGGTGGCGGGGGTGTGCAGGACGGTGACCATGGGCGCATGGCGCAGGTCCCGCAGGGGGATCGGGGACAGCGAGTTGTTCAGCACCGCGTGGAAGCGGCCGTCCTTCACCTGGCGGCAGGCCTCGCCCATGGCCCCGAACAGGACCCGACGGCGGCGCTCGGCCTCCTGGGGCGTGCGCACCGTGGGGTCGAAGTCCTCGGCGACCAGGGGGACCACGGTGCCGGCGGTGCGGGTGCCCTCCTTGGCGTAGACCGTGACGTCGTGACCGAGCCGGACGAGGTGCTCCACGGTGAGGTCGGTGTGCATCTCCAGGCCACCTGCGTAGGGGTGCCGGATGGCGTAGTGCATGTGCGCCAGGACGGCGATCCTCACAGGGTCTGCCTCCGATCCCCGGTGACGAGCAGCCGGTCCAGTAGCCGCATCACGGCCGTCACCGCGCAGAAGAACGCCAGGATGGCGGCCAGGTAGACGGAGACCCCAGCGTATCCCATGCGGGGCACGTCCATGATGCTGTAGGGGTACCAGTCCAGCCAGGGCCCGCGCGCCAGCGTGAAGGCCAGCCAGGCCAACGGGATCATCGTGGCCAGGCCGATCCGCCGCCAGGTGACCTGTCCCTTCGGGTCGAACAGCAGCCACACCACCGGGGCGAGCACCGGGGTGATGATGTGCTGGATCGTGTCACTGACCCGTTCGACGCCGGTCATGGGGTCCGCGTCCCGCAACAGCACGTTGAAGACCACCCCGGTGATCACCAGGCAGGCCACGCCGGCGATCCGGCAGGCGTGGAACACGTCCGAGGTGCGGTGGGGCCGGAGGGCCAGCAGCAGGGAGGTCACCCCGGTGAGGGCGTTGGAGAGGAACGTGAAGTAGGTCGGCTGGTTGACCATGTGCTCCCAGCCGGCGGAGAACCCGCCCGCGAAGCCGGCGTCCACGGGCAGGTCCGAGTCCTTCCAGGACCCGATGTAGAAGCTCAGCCCGTTGCCGGTGAGGCACAGCACCGCCAGCAGCGCGAAGAACGCCCGGGCCACGGCCCACCGGGCCCGGTCCGTCCGCCCACCGGCGTGCCCCACCGTTCCTGCGTCCGGTCTGCGTCCTGACACCCCCGCACCTCCCGCCCTGTGTCCCGTACTCCTCGCCCCGTGCTGTCTGTCCCATCCTGCCGTGCCGTCCCCTCCTGCCGTGCCGCGGCCCCGGGTCAGACGGCGGACCAGCCGCCGTCGGAGGCCAGTTCCGCGCCGTTGATGTTCGCGGCGTCCTCGGAGAGCAGGAAGGTGATGGCCGCGGCCAGTTGTTCGGCGGTGCCCAGGCCCGGGATGTTGCCGCGGGCCTCGGTGAGCCGGGTGTTGCCGAACTCGGCGATCTTCGGCTGCATCGGGATCCCGGTGGCCACCCCACCGGGGATCACGGCGTTGGTCCGCAGTCCCTCCTTGGCGTACATGAAGGCCATGGACCGGGTGATCCCGAGCACCGCGTGCTTCGAGGCCGTGTAGGCCACGCCGGAGGCCGATCCGCGCAGTCCCGCCTCGGAGCTGACGTTGACGATCGAGCCCTGACCGGCGTCGAGCATCCGCGCGGTGACGGCCCGGGTCAGCCGGACCAGCCCGTCCACGTTGACGGCGAAGACCTTCGCCCACATCTCGTCCGTGACCTCGTGGATGGCGGAGAAGTCGTCGTTGATCCCGGCCACGTTGGCCAGGGCGTCGATCCGTTCCCCGGCGGCGTCCATGACGGCCTGCACGGACTGCGGCTCGGTGAGGTCTGCGGTCACGGTGACGAGGCGGTCCGTGCCGGCCGCCTGGCGGAGGGCGTCCAGCCGCTCGGCGGAGAGGTCCACGGCGATGACCCGCCCTGACTCGGACAGGATCCGTTCGGCGGTGGCGCGCCCGATCCCGCCGGCCGCACCGGTGACGATGACCGTCTGGCCGGCGAACCGACCCGGTCCACCGGCGGCCGCGGCGGCGTCGTCCTCCCCGGTCTCCGGCATCACGCCGCCGTTGGCCTGGAGCACCACCGCGTCCACGGCCTCCTGGGAGAGCTGACCCTGGCTCATCGTCACGAGCTGCTGCAGGGGCAGGCCCAGGGCGGGGCCCAGCATCGAGGAATCCGTGCCGGCCTGCTCGAACAGCCCGCGCAGGACGGGCCCGCCGGCGGGGTGTTCGAGCCACTCCCGGATGGTGTGGCGGGCGGTGATCGACGGATGGGGTGTTGAGGAGGTCGCAGAGGGGGATGAGGCGGTCATGATGGTCCTTTGGCCTGGGGATATCGGTCCACCGGCCAGCTTAGGCCGGATACCCCCGGCGAACCACGCCGTTCCGGGCCTGACAAGGAGCGGGATCGATATCCCTCGCCGGCCCCTGCCCGCGGGGTGGTCCGCCGGACAGCGTCGCACCGGCGCGCCCGTCAGGGCCTGCGAGCCACTGGGGGCTGTGCCGCGGACACGGTGGTTCGTACGCTGGAGGCATGGAGAGGGATGACGACGATCTGGTCCTGACCGACCCGTCGCGAGGACAACTGCGCGCCCTGTTGCTGGACGGCATGACCTCCGGCGCACGGACCGAGATGGACGAGGCCTACGTCGACCGCTTGCGCGGCCGCATCCGCGAGGCCGCCGGGGCGCCCCGGGCCACCGGTGGTCCGGGTGTCCGCCGTTGGCCCGGGGGCGATGCCGGCTCCTCCCGGTGAGGACGGCGCCCGGCAGCCTCAGGCCTGGCTCAGTCCTGATGCAGGCAGATAATGTTGCCGGCCGTGTCGTCGACCAGGGCATCGGTGCCGCCGTACTCCTGCCGCGTGGGCTCCATCAGGACGCGGGCCCCACGCGCCCGGATCTGCTCGAACTCCTCGGGGCCTTCAGTGAGCGTCATCGAGAACGCCGGGAGGCCCGCCTCGCGGACCTCGTCCTGATACGCCTTCGCCGCCCCGTGGGCGGCCTGCAGCACCAGGGAGGCGCCGGCGTCGGGCCCGGGCGCACGCAGGGACAGCGGACCGCACCCCCTAGTCTGGGCACTGGCGCCCCGCGCCGCCAGCACGCCCTCGCACTGACCCGCATCATCCCGCTTCAAGGAGGACCACCATGAGGATCGGCATCGTCATCGGATCGGTGCGGCAGGGCCGTC
>DATBUG010000282.1:0-16771 GCA_036516315.1 Citricoccus sp. | reverse complement strand
CGGAGGCCCGGGACCGTGATGGTCCCGGGCCTCGATCCTCTTCAGAGGTGGCAGATGAGGGATTCGAACCCCCGTAGGCAATGCCAGCTGATTTACAGTCAGCCCCCTTTGGCCGCTCGGGTAATCTGCCGTGCGCCCTCCCCGGACGGATCCGTGGAGCAGGCGAGAGATCACTTTACCGGAATCCTGCCCTGATTCTGAAATCCGCGCCGGGTAGGCTGGCCACAACACCGCAATTCCTCCCCCACGGAACAGGAGACTGATCGGACATGGCGAGCGATTCGACGTTTGACGTGGTCAGCAAGGTCGACAAGCAGGAGGTCAGCAACGCGCTGAACCAGGCCCAGAAGGAGATCGCCCAGCGGTACGACTTCAAGGGGGTCGGCGCGGAGATCGACTTCAGCGGCGAGAGCATCCTGATGAAGGCGAACTCCGAGGAGCGCGTCAAGGCCGTGCTGGACGTGTTCCAGTCCAAGCTCGTCAAGCGCAACATCTCGTTGAAGTCCCTCGAGGCCGGTGACCCGTACGCCTCGGGCAAGGAGTACCGGTTGGAGGCCTCCATCAAGGAGGGCATCGACCAGCCCACCGCCAAGAAGATCACCAAGCTGATCCGCGACGAGGGCCCGAAGTCCGTGAAGGCCACCATCCAGGGTGACGAGCTACGGGTGTCCTCCAAGTCCCGCGACGACCTGCAGGCCACCATCGCCATGCTCAAGGACTTCGAGGACGCCGACCTGCAGTTCATCAACTTCCGCTGACCCGACCTTCCGCTGACCCGCCCGCCGGACTGGAGGCACCGCCATGCTCTACCTGATCACCCCGGACAGCACCGTCTACACGGCCGACATCGACCTGGGCTTCGCCCTGGCGGACCAGAAGGCCGGCCGGCGCCGGCTGGCGGACCTCGACTGGAACCTCGACCTGGGCACGGTGGAGCCCGAGCGGCTGCTGGCCCTGGCGCTGCGCCACGGCGTCGACGCCCGCACCGGCCTGGTGGTTCACGGCGGGTTCGTGGACCAGCTCCTGGAGCCCGAACGGATCCAGGCCGCCCAGCTCAACCACCGGCGGGTGACCCAGCAGCTGGAGTCGATCGCCGACGAGCCGCGGTTCGAGGACCGGGCCTGGTTCCGGCGCCAGCGGTCCGTGGCGGAGGAGGCCCGGCAGGACCTCAACGCGGCACTGCGCGACGCCGAGAAGAGGTCCCAGGACCTGATGGACGATCCCGTCCAGGACCACCTGGTGCGGGCCTGGCGGCGCGCCGGCGGGCTGCTCCCCGGAGAACGGGCCGGCCGGGCCTCCGGGGCCTGAGGCGCCGGGACCTCAGGACTGGCCGAGCTGGCGGGCCATGGTCTCCAGCCGCTGGACCCGCTCGCCCATCGGCGGGTGCGTGGAGAACAGGGCGCGCGCGTTGCGGAACGGGTTGGCGATCATCAGGTGCGCCGTGTTCTCCAGCTTCTGTTCCTGCGGCAGGGGGGCGGCCCGGATGCCGTGCTCCAGCTTGTACAGCGCCGAGGCCAGCGCCAGCGGGTCCCCGGTCAGCTGCGCCCCGTCCTCGTCGGCGTCGTACTCGCGGGTGCGGGAGATGGACATCTGGATCAGGGACGCGGCGAGGGGCGCCAGCAGGGACAGGGCGATCAGCGCCAGCGGGTTGACGTTGCGGTTGTCCCGTCCGGCACCGAAGAACATCAGGAACTGCGCCACCGAGGTGATCACCCCGGCCAGGGCCGCGGCCACCGAGGACGTCAGGATGTCCCGGTTGTACACGTGCATCAGCTCGTGGCCCAGCACCCCGCGCAGCTCACGGGCGTTGAGCATGCGCAGGATCCCCTCGGTGCAGCACACGGCGGCGTGCTGCGGGTCGCGTCCGGTGGCGAAGGCGTTCGGGGACGGCGTCGGGGCCACGTACAGCCGGGGCATCGGCTGGCCGGCCCGTTCGGAGAGCTCCCGCACGATCCGGTACATCTCGGGCTGCTCGGTCTCCGTCACCGGATAGGCGTTCATGGACCGGATCGCGATCTTGTCACTGTTCCAGTAGCTGTAGGCGGTGGAGGCCACGCCGATCAGCGCGAAGATCCAGATCCAGGCCGAGCTGCCGGTGCCGGCGGCGATCGCCCCGCCGATGGCCAGCAGCACGGCGAACAGTCCACCGAACAGCAAGGTGGTCTTCAGTCCGTTGTAGTGGCGGTGCACGCCCACGTCCTCTCACGTCGGTACCCGGGAATGACTACCGGGTACAACGCCGCGTCCCGGCGCCGGATTCCCTCTCAGGCCACGGGGCGGCGCGCGTCGTAGCGCAGGAACCCCGGCTGCAGGCGCATCAGCAGGCTTACCAGCAGCACGCACAGCGCTCCTCCGGCCACGAGGGTCAGCGGCTCCCCCAGCCAGCTCGAAGCCCCGCCGGTAATCATCTCCCCCACCCGGGGGCCACCGGCCACGACCACCACGAACACGCCCTGCAGGCGACCGCGCAGGTGGTCCGGCGTGGCCGTCTGCAGGATGGTGTTGCGGAAGATCCCGGACACCGAGTCGGCGGCACCGGCCACCACGAGCAGCACTGCCGCCGGCCACAGCTGCCCCTGCCACACCGCCACCCCGAAGGCCGCGATGCTCAACCCCCAGAGGCAGATCGCGGCGTAGACGGCCGCTCCGTGCCGGTGGATGCGCGTCAGCGGCCCCGAGAACAGTCCGATGAGGAACGCGCCCACGGCCATCGCCGCCAGCAACACGCCCACCGTGGCCTCGTCCCCGCCCAGGATGACCCCGCCAATCGCCGGCAGCAGGGCCCGAGGGAACGCGGTGAACATCGCCACCAGGTCGGCCAGGAACGTCATCCGCAGGTTGGGCCGGGTGCCGAGGAAACAGAAGCCCTCGAGCACAGACCGCAGGCCCGCGCGCGCCGGGCCGGTGCCGGCCGCGCCGTCCTCACCGGAGGTACCGTCGGGGCGCTGTGGGGGCAGGGCCGGCAGGCGCCACAGCGCGTAAAGCGCGGCCAGGAAGGTCACCACGTCGATCGAGTAGGTCCAGGCGTAACCGATGGAGGCGACCAGCACCCCGGCGAACAGCGGCCCGGCCATCATGGACAGGGACATCGTCATCATGTTCAGCGCGTTGGCTGCCGGCAACAGCTTCACGCCGACCAGTGCCGGGATGATGGCCCCGCGGGTGGGCTGGTTGATCCCGGAGGCCCCGGAGTGCACGGCGGTCAGCGCGTACAGCACCCAGACGTTCTCGATCCCGGCCCAGGCCTGCGCGGCGATCGCCAGCGAGCTCAGCCACAGCACCAGGGCCGAGCCCAGCGCGACGCTGCGGCGGTCCACCGCGTCCGCCACCGCCCCGCCGTAGAGGCCTGCGATCACCAGCGGGACCACGGCGAACAACCCCAGCAGGCCCACGTACAGGCTCGAGCCAGTGAGGTGGTAGACCTCCAGGCTGACCGCCACCAGGGTCAGCTGCGTGCCGACCGAGGACAGCGCGTTGCCGGTCCACAGCCGCCGGTACGCGGGGCTGACCCGCAGCGGGGTGAGGTCGGCCAGCAGTCGGGGCACGGGGGCGGCCGTCAGTCCTGGCGGCTGATGCGCACCATGTCCTCGCGCGGGACCACCTTGACGCGTTCCCGGGTGACGGAGCCGTTGTTGGACGCCGCCTCACCCAGCGACAGCTCGTGCGCGTCCAGCTTCAGCCAGCCCTCCCACGTGGTGTACTGCACGCCGCGCTCGGTCAGCAGGTCCAGGATCGCCTGTTCGTCCGTGACCTCGGCGGTCCACAGCTGCGGCTGGTCCTCGAGCATGCAGCCGATGGTCTCCAGGGCGTCGCCCTTGGTGTGGCCGATCAGGCCCACCGGGCCGCGCTTGATCCAGCCGGAGGCGTACACCCCGGGCACCGGGGTCCCGTGCTCGTCCAGGACCCGGCCGGCGTCGTTGGGGATCACCCCGCGCCGCGCGTCGTAGGCGAGGCCCGGCACTGGGGAGCCGTGGTAGCCGACGGCGCGGTAGACGGCCTGGACCGGGTAGTCGGTGTACTCCCCCGTGCCCCGCACGTTACCGGTGCCGTCCAGCTCCATGCGCTCCATCCGCAGCCCGGCGACCTTGCCGTTCTCACCGAGCACCTCGACCGGCTGCTGCAGGAAGTGCAGGTGCAGCCGGCGCGAGGCCCCCGTGTCCTGCTCCTCCACGAGCCAGTTGGTCAGCGTGCCGACCATGGTCTTGACCTGGTTGTTCGTGGTGGCCGCCTCCTCCGAGGCGGCGTCGAACTCGAAGTCCTCCGGGTACAGCACGATGTCCACGTCCCGCGAGTGCGCCAGCTCGCGCAGCTCGAGCGGGGTGAACTTGACCTGGGCCGGCCCGCGACGGCCGAAGACGTGCACGTCCGTGACCGGGGAGGACTTCAGCCCCTGGTAGACGTTCTCCGGGATCTCCGTCACCAGCAGGTCGTCGGCGTGCTTGGAGAGCATCCGGGCCACGTCTAGGGCCACGTTGCCGTTGCCGATCACCGCGACCTCACGGGCGTCCAGCGGCCACTCGCGGGGCACGTCCGGGTGGCCGTCGTACCAGGAGACGAAGTCCGCGGCGCCGAAGGAGCCCTCGAGGTCGATCCCGGGGATGTCCAGGTCCGCGTCCCGCACGGCACCGGTGGAGAAGACGATCGCGTCGTAGTGGCGGCGCAAATCCTCCAGCGTCAGGTCGGTGCCGAAGTCCACGCCGCCCAGGAAGCGGATGTCCCCGCGGTCCATCACCTTGTGCAGGGCCTTGACGATGCCCTTGATGCGCGGGTGGTCGGGGGCCACGCCGTAGCGGATCAGTCCGTAGGGGGCCGGGTAGCGGTCGAACAGGTCGATGCTGACCTCGAAGTCCCGTTCGGCCTTGGTCAGCAGGTCTGCCGTATACACGCCAGCCGGCCCGGCTCCGACGATCGCGAGGCGGAGTGGGCGGTCGGGGGCAGAGGTCACGGAGTGTCCTTCCATCAGACAGGGGAGGCGGGAGAGCCGACAGCGATCCAGTCTATCCCGGGACACGTCCGAGGGGCGGTGACCTGCCCCATAGCGGGCTGGTCACCGCCCCTCGGACGGTGCGGCCGGGTGGTGCGTGCTCAGGCCTGCATGCCGGCGATGGCCCCGGCGGCGCGGGAGTGTGCCGTGGAGGCGGTGTCGTCGTTCTTCTCCATCAGCTCGCGGGCCTGCACCACGAGGGCGCGCACGGCGTCGGCGGCCTCGAGCCACTTGCGCTCGACGGTCTCGTAGTCGGCGTCGTTGTCCGTGGCCTGGTAGTTGGAGGCGACGTAGTTCTTCTGGGACTCGCGGTCACCGATGATGCCCTCGATGCGGGCGGTGATCGCGGAGACCTCGGCCTCGTAGTTGGCCGTGGCGCCGGAGTCGTAGGAGATGGTCATGGGTCATGGTCCTTTCGGTGTCCGGGGAGCCCGGAGAGGTCTGGGTGCGGAGTGGGAGGGTCTCAGCGGGACATGGGGAAGTCGACCGGCTGGGCCTCGGCGTCCGAGGTCATGGTCTCCTCCTGCTCCACGTAGGACTTGTACATCTCGCCCTGGCCGACGTTGATCAGGCCCAGGGCCTCGTAGAGCTTCTTCTCGCAGGCGTCGACCTCGACCATGAAGTTGTTGTAGGCCACGGCGCCGGAGCCCTTGAAGGTGTCCTTGAGCTGCTCGACGGCGTTCTCGAGGTTCACGACCTCGGCCAGCAGCTGCTCCCCGGAGTCCCCGGAGTCCTGCATGGACTTGTGGAAGACGTCGATGTCCGTCATCTCGAGCTTCATGAGCTGGTTCATCCCCTTGAGTGTCATAGGCCCGGCGGCCCGGTGGCGTGTACCACCATCCTCCGAGCCCCCGACAGGACCGTCAACCGGACCCGATGGGGAGAACTACCCATGTCCGGGCCGCACGACCTGTCCGCCTCCGGCGTCCGGGACTGGAATGATAGGCAGGGTCGACGGGACACGAAGGGGGAATCCGGAGCCCATGGCCATGGACTTTGACGCGCAGCTGATCGAGTCAGTGCAGGTGCGCAGGAACCGGCTGACGGCGGCGCTGCTGTTCGGCGCCAATCCCACCGAGCGCCGCTGGCGCGACCGCACGCGCCTGCTGGCCTACGGCGTGGCCACGGCCGCCCTGGCGTGCGCGCTGTGCGTGGCCATCTCCTTCGTCGTCATGGTCATCACCAACTGGCAGGACGAGCGCGCCGAGCGGGAGCGGCAGCAGGGCCAGGCCCTGGCGGCGCTGCCGATGACGTCGGCACCGCCATCACCGTCAGCACCGTCGGCCTCATCGGTTCCTGCCATCGAGTCCTCGCTGCTCCCCGGAAGGTCCTGACGTGCCCCATCCCTATACGCGCATCACCCTGTCCGGCGAACGCCGCAACGTGGACCTGCTGCTGCCCTCGGACACCCCCGTGGGGGTGCTGATGCCCCAGATCCTGGACCTGCTGGACGACCGCCCGCAGGCGGCCCTCGGCACGAAGACGCTGGTGCGCCCGGACGGGGACCCGGTCCCGGCGGTGCAGACCTTCGCCGAGGCCGGGGTGCTCGACGGCGAGCGCCTCACCCTGGTCTCGGCCACCGAGGCCCCGCCCGCCCCGATCGTCTACGACCTCAACGACACCGTCTCCACCGCCACCGAGGCGGTGCGCGGCCGGTGGTCGGAGGCCTACCGCTTCCTCGTCTCCGGCGGGCTGGCCGCCCTCGGGGCGTGGCTCGCCGTCGTCGGCCTGGCGGACCGTCTCCTGCCCGCCCCGGGCTGGGCCGGGTGGACGTTCCTCGGCCTGGCCGCCGTGCTGCTCGCCGTCGGGGCGGCGGTGGCCGCCCCGGGCCGGCTGCGCGCGGTGGGCGGGACCCTGGTGGGGACCGGCACGCTGTTCGCGGCCACCGGACTGCTGCGCCTGGGCCTGGAGGCCCCGTGGACGGCGGTGGGCCTCGGTGCGCTGGCCGCCGTGGTCCTCGGCTTCTGCGGGTTCGTGGTCCCGCGCCCGCTGTCCCTGTTCATCGCCGGCGCGGTGACCGGGGGGCTCACACTGGCCTGGGCGGTCTCGCCCCTGGTGGCCGCCTGGGGAATCGGGGACCGTCAGGCCGAGGTCGCCGTGGGTGCCGCGGGCCTGGCCGGGATCGTCACGCTGCTGGTCCTGGGCCTGCTGCCGAGGATCGCGCTGGGCGTCTCGGGGCTCGCCGGGCTCGACGACGGCCAGGCCGGGGGCCGGGCCGTGCTGCGCACGGACGCCCGGCGGGCCATCGACGCCGCCCACGGCGGGCTCGTGGCCAGCGCCGTCGCGTGCGCGGTATCCCTGGCCTTGGCCGTCTGGACCGTGGGCGGGGACTCCGTCCAGCACGCCTTCTCGTGGCCGTTGCTGGCCTGCCTGACCCTGGCGACGGGGCTGCGGGCGCGGTCCTTCCCGCTGGCCGCCCAGCGCATCCCGCTGTACCTGGCCGCCGGGACCGGCGTGCTGTCCCTGGCCCGGCTGGCCCTCGACGCCCTGCCGGGGGCAGGCACCGCGATCCTGGCCGGGCTGCTCGCGGCGGCCCTGCTGGCCGGGTCCGGGCTCTCGGTGACGCTGCCGGACCACTCCCAGGCCCGGTTGCGCCGCCTCGGGGACACCCTCGAGGGCCTCGCCCTGTTCGCCGTCGTCCCGTTGCTGATCGGGTACTTCGGGATCTACGCCTCACTGCTGGAGACCTTCTGATGAGCCGCCTGACCGACCCCTGGACCGACGCCGGCCCCGCCCCCGCCGCCTCCGCTCCCTCCCGCCCCCCGGGGACCGCGAGTCCGATGGCGGACGGGTCCCCGTGGTCCGCCTCGGCCGGGCGGCGGGCCGAGACCGTCCGGGCCCAGGACGACCCGGTGGCCGGGTTCGAACCGGTGGCGGAGCGGACCGCGCGCCGGTACGCCCACCGGCCGGCGCTGTCCGTGTGGAGCCGCTCGCTGCGCGGACTCGGCAGCCTGTTCCGGCACGACCCGGTGCCCGGGCGGCTGGCGGCCCATGCCGAGGCCGTCCAGGCGCCGGTCACCACCGGCCGCCGCCTGGCGGTGGTTTCGCTGCGCGGCGGTGCCGGCAAGACCACGGTGAGCGCCCTGCTGGCCGGCACCTTCGCGGCCCTGCGCCCCGAGCCGGTGGCCGCCGTGGACCTCGACCCTCACCTCGGATCGCTCGGCCTGCGCCTGGGTGCCGCCGACCCGTCCTCCCCCGCCCCTTCGGCGGACGCGCTGGCCGCCGCGCTCGCGCAGCTGGCCACCCCCTCGCTCGAGGCGGTCACCGACCGGATGGCCCCGTCCGGCCAGGACCTGTTCCACACCGGTCCGCGGATGGCCGGGCGGCCGCTCGGGGCTGCCTCGGCGACCACCCTGCTGGCCGGGCTCTCCCGCTTCTTCCCCGTCACGGTGCTGGACTGCCCCACCGGACCGCAGGCCCCGGACACCGCGGCCGCGCTCACGCGCAGCCACGCCGCCATCCTCGTGGTCCCCTCCACCCCGGCCGGCGTGGACGAGGCCGCCGGGTACCTGCGTCACTGGCTGGAGGACGAGATCCTGTCCACCATCCCGGTCGCGGCCGCCGTCGTGGCCACCGACGCCCGCGCCGTGCTGAACCCGCTGGCCCAGGCCGCGGCCCTGAGCCGCCTGGGCGTGCTGTCCGTGGCCCTGCGCTACGACCGCCACCTCGCCGCCGGCATCCGGGTGTCCCTGCCGCTGGCCCGGCCGGAGAACCGGGTGGCCGCCGCGGAGCTGGCCGGGCAGGCCCTGGGCCTGGCCAACGATCCCCGGGGAGGGCGCCGGTGAGCCAGCGGGTCGTGCACCGACCGGCCCGGACCTCCGCGCCCGCGCGGCGGTTCCGGCCGTTCTCGATCGAGGGCCCCCAGCCCGTGGACCCGGCGGCGGCCGAGGCCGGCAACGGCAGCATCATGTCCATCCTGCCGATGCTCGCCGCGGGCGGGTCCATGATGGTGATGATGGTCTTCCGGCAGAGCCCGTTCGCCGCCGTGGGCGCCATCGCCATGATGGTCTCGGTGGTGGTGGGGGTGACGATGTTCATCTCCAACCGCGGCAAGGCCGCCCGCCAGCGCACCCTGCTGCGGGACACCTACACCCGCTACCTCGAGCGCACCCGCGTCACCCTGCGCGACGAGGAGGTCGAGGCCCAGCACGCGGCGCGGGCCGCGAGCCCGCCGCCGGCGGCCCTGTTCGACATCGTTCGGGACCCGGCCCGGTTGTGGGAGCGCCGCCGCTACCACGAGGACTTCCTGCGCTGCCGCCTCGGCACCGGCCACCTGCCCATCCGGGACGTCGACGTGCACCTGATGGACACCGCTACCGCCGTCCAGGACGAGTTCATGGTCCGCGAGGCGCAGCTGCTGCAGCGCCGCTTCGCGGCCAGCCCGGACATGCCCGTCACCGTCCCGCTGGACTCCGCCGGCCCCGTCTCCGTCGTCGGCTCCCGGGAGTTCACCCTCCAGGTGGTGCGCTCGCTGCTGACCGGCGCCGCGGCCCTGCACTCCCCCGAGGACGTGCGCATCGCCCTCGTCACGCCCCGGCAGCGGCGCGGCGACTGGGACTGGCTCGAGCTGCTGCCCCACCTGGACGACTCCACCGCCGAGCACGTCACCGGCGCCATCAAGCTCATCGCCCCGGACGCCGAAGCCCTGATGGACCTGCTCGACGCCGACCTGCAGTACCGCTCCAAGGTCGCCGGGGAGAACACCCGCTTCGGCACCGCCCTGACCGCCGGCCCGCCCACCCTGTCCCGCCTGGTGGTGGTATCCGACGGCTACGGCGCCGACGCGCCGGACCTGGCCCTGGGCGATGCCCACTTCAGCCTCCAGGCGCGCGGCATCACGGTCCTGCACCTGTGCGCCGACCGCCTGCAGGAGCCCTCCGAGGTCAGCCTGCGCATCTCCGAACAGGGCGTGCGCGAGGACGGCCGCCCCGGGTTCCTCCTCGAGGACCGCACCCGGGACCAGGGTGAGCCGCAGCGCACCGAGGGCGGCCTCGACCCGCTGGACGAGCACACCGCCGCCGGGATCGTCACCGAGCTGGCCCCCTTGCGGCTGTCCCTCGAGTCCCTCGAGCACACCGGGGCGGAGACCGCCGCCGCGCGGTCCTTCCTGCAGATGCTCGAGCTGTCCCCGCAGCTGGACCGGGCCGACGTCGAGCGCCTGTGGCAGCCGCGCCCGCACGCCGACTTCCTGCGGGTCCCGCTGGGACCGGACGAGAAGGGCAAGCCAGTGCTGCTGGACCTCAAGGAGGCCGCCCAGCTGGGCATGGGCCCGCACGGGCTGTGCGTCGGGGCCACCGGTTCGGGCAAGTCCGAGATGCTGCGCTCGCTGGTGTTCGGGCTGCTCGCCACCCACTCCCCCGACGTGCTGGCCATGGTGCTGGTGGACTTCAAGGGCGGCGCGACCTTCGCCCCCTTCGAGGGGGCCCCGCAGGTCACCGGCATCATCACCAACCTCTCCGACGACCTGACGCTGATCGAGCGCGTGTACGCCTCGCTGAACGGGGAGATCCTGCGCCGCCAGGAACTGCTGAAGTCCGCGGGGAACATCGCCAACATCACCGACTACCAGGTCCACCGCGAGGAGCAGCTGGCACAGGGCCGGCACGGCGAGGACGTGCTGCCCCCGCTGCCGCACCTCGTGGTCATCATCGACGAGTTCGGCGAACTGCTCACGGCCCGGCCGGACTTCATCGACCTGTTCCTGTCCATCGGGCGCATCGGGCGCTCGATCGGCGTGCACCTGCTGCTGAGCTCGCAGCGCATCGAGGCGGGCAAGCTGCGCGGGCTGGAGACCTACCTGTCCTACCGGATCGGGCTGCGCACCCTCTCCGAGTCCGAGTCCCGCACCGTACTGGACACCCCGGACGCGTTCCACCTGCCCCCGCTGCCCGGCTACGGCTACCTCAAGGTGGACACCACCGTGTACACCCGGTTCAAGGCCGGGTACGTCTCCGGCCCGCTCGAGGACGAGGTCTTCGAGGAGGAGGACGATGCCGTCGACCCGGCGGACGAGGTCCCCGCGGTGCTGCGGGCACCGGACTACGCGCTCGTGCTCGAGGAGGCCCGCCGGGACACACGCGCCCCGGCCGAGGCGCCGGCGCGGTCCGAGGGGCCGGCCCGCCGCACCACCGGACCCACCGTGATGTCCACGCTGATGGACACCCTGCGCACCTTCCCGCGGTCCGTGCAGCCGATCTGGCTGCCCCCGCTGCCCGCGGCGACCACGCTGGACCAGGCGGTCGGCGAGCCCCGGAACGACGGCGCGGGACTGCGGCTGCCCTCCGGCGGGGACCTGACCGTGCCCATCGGCCTGCTCGACGACCCGGCCCGCCAGTGGCAGGGACTGTGGGAGATCGACTTCACCGCCGGTTCGGGCAACCTGCTCATCCACGGCGGACCACAGTCCGGCAAGTCGACCACCCTGCGCACGCTCGTGTCCTCCCTGGCGCTGACGCACTCCCCGCAGCAGGTGGGCGTCTACTGCATCGACCTGCTCGGCGCCGGCCTGCTGCCGCTGCAGCAACTGCCGCACGTGGGCGGGGTGGCGATCCGCACCAACCGCGAGGTCATCACCCGCACGGTGGACGAGGTGGCCGGCATGCTCGCCCACCGCGAGCGGGTCTTCGAGCGGTACGCGATCGACTCGCTGCCGACCATGCGCCGGATGCACGCCGAGGGCCGGTTGCCGGAGCTGCCGAGCGCGGACATCTTCCTGGTGGTCGACGGCCACGGCCAGTTCGCCGAGGAGTTCGAGGAGCTGGTGCCCAAGGTCACCACGATCATGACCCGCGGCGGGGGGTACGGCATCCACGTGGTCACCACCGTGAGCCGCAACAACGAGGTCCGCTCCACCCACCAGTCGTTCTTCACCCACCGGATCGAGCTGCGCCTGACGGACGCCGGCGAGTCCACGATCGACCGCAAGCTGGCGGACAACGTCAACCCGGAGTCCCCCGGACGCGCCCTGACCCCGGCGAAGCTGCAGGCCCACGTGGCGCTGCCGCGCATCGACGGGCAGGAGGACCCGGCCACCGTCACGGACGGGCTCAAGGAGCTCGTCGGCCACGTGCAGTCCTACACCACCGGGGCCGCGATGAAGGTCCGGGTGCTGCCGGCCGTCGTGGAGGCCTCGGCGTGCCCCACGCCGGAGCAGCAGGGGCTGTTCCCGCTCGGCGTGCGCGAACTGGACCTGGGCGTGGAATACCTGGACCTCGAGCACAAGGACCGCAACCTCATCGTCATGGGCGACGAGGAGACCGGCAAGACCACCCTCCTGCGCCAGGTCATCCACCGCTTCACCGCCACCCACACCGACGAGGAGCTGTTCTTCGTGGTCTGGGACCCGCGGCGGGTGCTCGGTGAGGCGGTGCCGGAGGACTACCTGGGCGGGTACGCCGCGAACGCCGCCGTGGGCGCCCAGCTGACCAACGCGGTGCTGCAGGAGATCAAGAAGCGCCAGGACCCGGCGCAGGACCAGTCCGAGCCCCAGCGCCGGGCCCGGATGGTGGCCCTCATCGACGATTACGACGTGCTCACCGTCGGCGGCGGCCAGTCACCCCTGGCCCCGCTGGTGCCCTACATCCCGATGGCCGCCGAGCTGCGGATGAACTACGTGCTCACCCGGCGCGTGCGCGGATCCTCGCGCGGGATGTACGAGACGTTCTTCTCCACCCTGCGGGACAACGGCACCGCGGCGCTGATCCTCTCCGGGGACAAGTCCGAGGGCAGCCTGGTCCACGGGGTCAAGGCCCGGCGGCTGCCACCGGGGCGCGGCCAGCTGCTGGTCACCGGCCGGCCGGTGATGACGGTGCAGACCTTCTCCGACGGCGCTCCGGCATGAACGGACCGGCATGAGCGGCCCGGCACGCCAGCGGCCGGTCACCCCGGCGGGCCTGGCCTTCGGGGCGGGCGCCTACCTGTTCTGGGGTGGGCTGCCGCTGTACATGGCGGCCGCCGCCCCCGCCACCGCCTGGGAGATCGTCATCGCCCGGATCGGCTTCACCCTGCTGACCTGCGCGGTGTTGCTGACCGTCCTGCGGCGCTGGGGCGACGTCGGCCGGCAGCTCGGCGGGGCCCGGCGCGCCGGCGCCACGGCGCTGGCGGCCGTGCTGATCAGCGGGAACTGGGCCATCTACACCTACGCGGTGGTCTCCGGGCAGACCCTGGAGGCGGCCCTGGGCTACTTCATCAACCCGCTGGTGTCCGTGCTGGCCGGGGTGGTGCTGTTCGGCGAGAGACTGCGCCGCGCGCAGTGGGTGTCCGTGGGGCTCTCGGTCGCCGCGGTGGTGGTGATGGTGGCCGGCCACGGTGCCTTCCCCTGGCTTGCGGTGGGCCTGGCGCTGACCTTCGGCGGTTACGGGGTGGTCAAGAGCCGGCTGGCCACCACCGTCAGCCCCGTGGCGTCCCTGGCCGCCGAGACCGTCGTCCTGATGCCGGTGTTCGTCGCCGGGATGTGGTGGCTGGCCGCCATTGGGGACCTGACGTTGCTCTCCCACGGCGCCGGGCACTTCTGGATCCTGGCCGCCTCCGGCCTGGTGACGGCTATCCCCCTGATCCTCTTCGGCGCCGCGGCCTCCCGGCTGCCGCTGAGCCTGCTCGGGCTGCTGCAGTACCTCAACCCGGTGATCCAGTTCCTCATCGGCCTGCTGCTCTTCGGCGAGGCGATGAGCCCCGGCCGCTGGGCCGGGTTCATCCTCATCTGGTGCGCGCTGCTCGTGCTGAGCTGGGACTCGCTGCGGGCCACAAGGTGGCCGCGCCGGTGAGCGGGACCCAGCCCGATGCCTCCAGCGTGGCCGGTGTGCTCGTCGTCGACGCCGCCAACGTCGTCGGCTCCCGGCCGGACGGCTGGTGGCGGGACCGTCGCGCCGCCACGGCGGCCCTGCGGGACCACCTCGCCGCGCTCGCACACGAGGGCCTGGTGCTGCCCGGCGCCGGCCCGGCACCGGTGCGCCCCGCGGTCGTCCTCGTCGCCGAGGGCCGGGCCCGAGGACTGGCCCCGGCCGCGGGCGTCGAGGTGGTGGATGCCCCCGGTGAGGGGGACGAGACGATCGTGGACGTGGTGGCGGGCCTGGCAGGGTCCGCCCACCCAGGATCCGCCCGCCGGCCGAGGGTCTGGGTGGCCACGGCCGACCGGCGGCTGCGGGAGCGGGTCCGCGCGCTCGGCGCGGTCCCCGTCTCCCCCCGCCTGGTGCGTCACTGAGCCGCGGCCCGGACCACGTCCTCGAGCACGCCCACGGCGTCGAGCAGCAGCTCCTCGCCGATCACCAGCGGCGGCAGCAGGCGGATGACGTTGCCGTAGGTTCCGGCGCTGAGGATGACCACGCCCTGGGCGCGGCAGCCGGCGATGACCTCCTTGACGATGTCCGCGTCCGGCTCGGTGGTGCCCGGCTTCACGAACTCCATCGCGATCATGGCACCGCGCCCACGCACCTGACCGATCACGCCGGTCTCGATGGCCAGCGCATCCAGGCGGGGCCGCACGATCTCCTCAATCCGCCGGGCCCGGCCGTTGAGGTCCTCCTCGCGCATCGTGGCGATCGCGCCGAGCGCCGCGGCGCACGCCACCGGGTTGCCGCCGTAGGTGCCGCCCAGGCCACCGCCGTGGACGGCGTCCAGCAGCTCGGCCCGGCCAACCACGCCGGCCAGCGGCAGGCCGCCGGCCATGCCCTTGGCCACGGTGACCAGGTCCGGGACGATCCCCTCGTGCTCGGAGGCGAACCAGGCCCCGGTCCGGCAGAAGCCGGTCTGGACCTCGTCGGCGATGAAGACGATGCCCTGGTCCCGGGCGTACTCGGCCAGGCGCTCCAGGAACCCGGGGGCGGGCACGATGAACCCGCCCTCACCCTGGATGGGCTCGATGACGATCGCCGCGATCGACTGACCGCCGATCTGGCTCTGCATCATCGTGATCGCCCGCTCGGCGGCCTCGCGCCCAGTGGTCTCCGGGTTCTCCTCGCGGTACGGGTAGCTCATCGGCGCCCGGTAGACCTCCGGGGCGAAGGGCCCGAAGCTCGTGCCCTCCCCGCCCTTGTACGGGGCGTTCTTCGCGGTCAGCGCCATGGTCAGGTTGGTCCGGCCGTGGTAGCCGTGGTCGAAGGCCACGACGGCGGAGCGTCCCGTGGCGATGCGCGCGATCTTGATGGCGTTCTCCACGGCCTCGGCACCGGAGTTGAACAGCACGGCCTTCTTGGCGTGGTCCCCCGGGGTCAGCTCCGTCAGTGCCTCGCAGACGGCCACGTACCCCTCGTAGGGGGAGACCATGAAGCAGGTGTGGGTGAAGTGTCCGACCTGCTCGCGCACGCCCTCGACCACCGCCGGGGCCGAGGCGCCGACGCTGGTCACGGCGATCCCGGAGCCCAGGTCGATGAACGAGTTGCCGTCCACGTCCACCAGGACCCCGCCGTCGGCGTCCTGGACGTAGAAGGGCTGGCCGGAGGCCACACCGGCGGCCACCACCGTCTCGCGCCGGGCGGCCAGCTCCGCGGAGCGGGGGCCGGGCAGGTCGGTGACGAGGTTGCGCTTCTGGGGCAGGCGGAAGTCGATGGTCATGGGGTGAGCGTAGTGGCCCACGCCGCCGCGGCACGAGGGCATCCTGACACTCCTGGATGCCGGTGATGGTGCACCTGCACAAGAGGTCCCCTACGCTGGCGGGGTGACCACCCTGCTCCGCGACCTGCTGCACGCCCCGGGACTGGACCTGGCCCAGGCCGGCTCCGCCCCGGCCGACGTCCCCGTGGAGGTCAGCTGGGCCGCCGTGACCGAGCAGGAGGACCCCACCGCGTTCCTGACCGGTGGGGAGATCGTGCTGACCACCGGTGTCCGCCTGCGCACCGCGGCCCAGCAGGAACGCTTCGTGGCCAGCGTGGCCGCGGCTGGCGTGGCGGCGGTGGGCTTCGGCGTCGGGCTGGGGCACCGGTCCATCCCGGCCGCCGTGCGCCGGGCGTGCGACGCGGCGGGACTGCCCCTGCTGCGGGTGCCGTTGCCGACCCCGTTCGCCGCGATCAGCCGGCTGATCGCCGACCGCCTGGTCAGCGACCACGTCGGCCGCCTCTCGCGGCTGCTGGCGGACCACCAGTCGCTGGCCGCGGCGCTGCTCTCCGGGCAGGGCATCAGCGGCTTGTTGAGGGCCATGTCCACGGTGGTGGACGGCGCCGTGGCCCTGGAGCGCTACGGCACGGAGGTCTTCCGGGCCGCCCCGCCCGCCGCAGCCGCCCACGCCGCGCCGGACTCGGACCACGGCACCGTGAGCGTCGCCGTGGCCACCGGCCTGCCGGACCGGTGCGTGCTGCACGTGCAGGCCCCCCGGAGCGGGACGGGGGCCGCCAGGCGAGAGCGCGCGCACCTGGACTCGGTCGTCGCGCTGGCCCAGAACCTGCTGGCCGTCCAGCTCTCCCAGGAGGCCCGCGTGGTGCACGACGCGCGGTTACTGGCCGGCCAGGTGCTGGGTGACGTCGTCAGCGGGCGGTTGGGCGGGGAGGACGCCGCGGTGCGGCTGGCCTCGCTGGGCATCGACTCCGCGCAGCGGCACGTGATGGTCGTCGTCGAACCCGTCACCCCGGCCGCCGGGACCCTGCTGGGCACGCTGCCGGCCACGGTGCTGCGCCAGCCGGCGGCGCCGACCGCCCTCGTCGATGACCGCCTGGTGATGGCGGTACCCACCGGGCGGTTCACCGCCGCGGACGGGGACGCCCTGCTGACGGGACTGGAGACGGCCGGACTCCGCGCCCGGGCCGGGGCCGGGGCGGCCTACGCCCGTCCCGAGGGGTTGCGGTGGAGCTACTTCGAGGC
>DATBUG010000281.1:0-2161 GCA_036516315.1 Citricoccus sp. | reverse complement strand
CCCTCGGCCGCCGCCGACGCCGGCGCCGCCGCCCGGGCGCACGCCCTGGAGCGCCACGGGCTCGACCGGTTCCTGGCGGACTGGGACGCCCTGCTGGAGAAGGTGATGGCATGACCACGCCCGCACGCACGCGCCCGCACGGAACCGCCGGTCCGATGGACATCGCGATGGTCTCCGAGCACGCCTCGCCCCTGGCGGCCCTGGGCGGGGTCGACGCCGGCGGACAGAACGTCTTCGTGGCCGCCCTGGCCGCACGCCTGGGCCGGCGCGGACACCGCGTCCGCGTCTACACCCGCCGCGACGACCCCGGCCTGCCCGAGCAGGTGGAGGCCGGACGGGGCGTCACGGTGGTGCACGTCCCGGCCGGCCCGGACCGGGAACTGCCCAAGGACGAACTGGCCCCCTACATGGACGACTTCGCCCGCTGGATGACGGACCACTGGCGGCGCGAGGGCACGCCCGACATCGTGCACGCGCACTTCTGGATGTCCGGGATGGCGGCGACGGCAGCGGCCGCGGCCGCCCGCATCCCGGCGGTGCAGACGTTCCACGCCCTGGGCTCGGTCAAGCGCCGGCACCAGGGCACGGCGGACACCAGCCCGGCGTGCCGCCTCCAGACGGAGGCCGGTCTGGTGGCCCGCAGCCAGCTGGTGCTGGCCACCTGCCGGGACGAGGTCCAGGAGCTGATGGGCCTGGGCGCGGACCCCGAGCGGATCCGGATCGTGCCCTGCGGCGTGGACCCCGAGGCATTCACCCCAGCGGAGACTCCCGGCACCGGCGGGCCGGCCCGGCGCTCGGCGGAGGACCCGCTGCGTCTGCTGGCGCTGGGGCGGCTGGTCGAGCGCAAGGGCGTGGACGTCGTCGTGCGGGCCCTGGCCCAGGTGCCGCAGGCCCACCTGACCGTAGCCGGGGGCCCGGAGCGGTCCGCACTCGACGCCGATCCCGAGGCCCGCCGGCTGCGGGCCCTGGCCGAGGAGTACGGCGTCGCCGACCGACTCACCCTGACCGGCCGGGTGGACCGCCAAGAGGCCGCGCGGTTGCTCTCCGCGGCGGACATCGTCACCTGCACCCCCTGGTACGAGCCGTTCGGGATCGTGCCGCTCGAGGCGATGGCCTGCGGACGGCCCGTGGTCGGCTCGGCCGTCGGCGGGCTGCTGGACAGCGTCGACGACGGCGCCACGGGCCTGCTCGTGCCGCCGCGGGACGTGGATGCCACCGCCGCCGCGATCTGCCGCCTGGCCACGGACCCGGCGCTGGCCGAGCGCATGGGCCGGGCCGGACGCGAACGCGTCGTGAACCTGTTCGGCTGGGACCGGGTCGCCGCGCTGACCGAGGCCGCCTACCGCGAGGCGCTCTGCGCGCACGCCGAGGCCCACCCGAGCCACCCCGAGCGGACCCGACGGCGCCTGGCCGGGCACCGCGCCGAGCTCGACCGGGCCCTGGCCGGCCTCGAGGACCAGGCCGATGTCGTGGACCGCTGGGGCCGCCGCCTGGCGGAGTGCCTGCGCGGGGGAGGGCGGGTCCTGGCGGCCGGCAACGGTGGCAGCGCCGCCGAGGCACAGCACTTCACCGCGGAGCTGGTCGGCCGGTTCCAGGGCGAGCGGCGCCCGCTGGCGGCCGTGTGCTTGTCCGCCGAGACGTCCTCGCTGACCGCCATCGTCAACGACTACGGCGCGCAGGAGGCCTTCGCCCGGCAGGTCCAGGCGCACGGCCGGCCCGGTGACCTCGTGGTCCTGCTGTCCACCAGCGGGTCCAGCCCGAACGTCCTCGAGGCGGCGCGGCGGGCCCGGGAGGGCGGGATGGTCGTCTGGGCCCTGACCGGACGGTCCCCGAACGCGCTGGCCGAGCTCGCCGACGAGGCCATCTGCGTGCCCGCGGACTCGACCTCCGTGGTCCAGGAGGCCCACCTGGTCCTGTTGCACGCGCTGTGTGCTGTGATGGACGAGGGATTCATGCACTGTCCACGCGACCCGGGCGCCGGCCCGGGCGAGTCGAGGAAGGGGACGCCATGAGCGCACACGTCGTCGTGGTGGGGGACGTTCTACTGGACCGGGACGTCACCGGAACCTCCGAGCGGCTGAGCCCGGACGCCCCCGTGCCGGTCGTGGACGTGGAGAGCGTCCACGCCAGCCCGGGCGGCGCGGGCCTGGCGGCCCTGCTG
>DATBUG010000280.1:0-2991 GCA_036516315.1 Citricoccus sp. | reverse complement strand
GAGCCCGGAGAGCGCGTGCACTTCTCCGCCCTGCTGCTGCCGGACCAGTCCCCGCCGCCGGCCCAGGGAAACTCGTTCGCCGGCATCGAGGTCCAGCTGGTCAACGGCCAGGGGGAGACCTGCTCCTCCTCGGACCGGGGGTACGCGCACTCCAGTGACGGCGGCACGCCGATCGTCGGGTACGTGCGCAGCCGGGAGTACACCGAGCCCGGCAGCCTGGGCTGCTTCCAGGACGGCACCGGCCAGGTCTTCGCCAAGGTCCAGCGTTTCGGCGAGCGTCAGGCGGAGGACCCGCTGCCCGTGGAGCTGAAGGTCGTGGTGGAACCGGCGGTGGACGAGAGCACGCTCGGCCCCCACGCGGACGGCGAGGAGTCCCCGCGGTCCGTGACGCTCTCCGGCCGCGCCACGGCGGTCCCGGGTGGCGGGAGCTTCAACGACGCCACGGAGGTGGAGAACCAGACCGTGCTCTCCGACTCGGTGATGCCGAACGAGGCGCGGTACTACCGGGTCCACGTGGGCTACGGTCAGCGGTTGAACATCCGCGCCGCCAACGGCGCCTCGAAGGAGGCCGGACCGAACGCCGTGGACGTGAGCGTGTACTCCAGCGTGCGCGGGCCCGTGCGGATGAAGGGAGACAAGCGGTTGCAGCGCACCCCGGCCGGGCAGAACGCCACGCTGAACATGCCGGTGCCCGTCAGCATGGACAATCACGACGGGCCCATCGGCAACGACGCCTACCTGGCCGGTGACTTCTACGTGGTGGTCTCGGCGGACAAGTACAGCGACGACCGCAACCGGGAGCCGTTCCCCTACGAACTGGCCCTCGACGTCTCCGGCACGGAGCAGGACGGCCCGCAGGTCGCCGATCCCGGTGACGGCCAGGTCCTCGCGGCGGACACCGCGGCGGATGCGGACCAGCCCGGGGACGCCGGTGAGGAGCCGTCCGCAGGCACGGACGCGGACGGTGGTGCGGACGGGGCGAACCAAGAGCAGGCCACCGCGTCCGGTCCGGCCACTCCTGCGGACCGGCCGATGCCGTGGTTCCTCGGCGGGCTGGCCGGCAGCGCCGTGATCGGTGCCGTGACGCTCGCTCTCGCGCGGCGCCGCCCGGCCGGGGCCGAGGCGACGACCCAGCAGTACTCCGCGCCCCGGCACCCCGGGCACCCCACCGATCAGGAAGGACAGCGGTGATGCGCACCAGCGACCGTTCTCCCCGCATGCTGGCAGCCCTCGGGCTCACCCTCGCCCTGGCGGCCGGGGGCGCCGTCCCGGCACTGGCCGCCTCGCCGGAGGCCTCTGCCGGTGCGGACGGTGCGTCGTCGCCGGCCCCCGAGGTCATCCCCTACCAGCCGGCCGGTGCGGAGGTGACCGGCGGGGACGACCTGGCCTCCGCCGTCGAGGTGGAGCCCGGTCTCTACCGGGACACCCTTCAGACCAGTGAGGAGGCCTCCTCACCGGCGGCCTCCACCCGGTTCTACCGGTTGCCTGCGCTTCAGGAGGGCGAACGGGCCCACGCCGCGGCCGTGCTGGCCGCGGACCCGGCCGCGGCCCCGGACGCCTCCGAATGGGCCGAGCTCACGGTGGAGTTCGTGAACCTGCAGGGTGAGCGCTGCGGCTCCCTGGACGCGGACAACGTCCTGATGACCTCCGGCGAGGTGCCGGTGGTCAAGGCCGCCACCGATCCCCGGGCGGAGGCCACCTACGGGTGCTTCGCGGACGGCAGCGGCGTGGTCGTGGCCCAGGTGAGCCGTTCCGGTGCCTGGCGGGCGGAGGACCCGGTGGACGTGGAACTGCGGTTCTGGGTGGAGCCTCCGGTGGACGAGGCGGCGCTGGCCGAGGCGCCGTCCGGCAAGCTCCCGCCCGAGTCCGTGACGGCCACCGGTGAGGCGGAACCGGTCACCGGCGGCACCTCGTTCGGCACGGCCACCGAGCTCAGCCCCGATCAGGTCTACGCGGCAGAGCTGCAGCCGCGGCAGGCGGCGTACTTCCGGGTGCCCGTGGAGTACGGCCAGCGCCTGAGCTACCGTCTCTCGACGGGCAACAACCAGCAGTCCCGCGTGCGGGGGATCCAGACCTCGGCGCACAACCCCCTGCTGGACGGTCCGGAGATGCTGGGTTCGCGCGATCTGGGCTATGGCACCAACGGCGCCACGATCACCCGCTCCACCGCGGTGGCCGTCAGCCCGGACAACTACGACTCCTACCCCTACGACTCGCTGCGGTTCGCCGGGGACTACTACATCGTGGTCACCGCCTCCGAGCCGCGGGGCGGCCGCGAGGGCACGGACCCGTTCCGCTACGAACTGGCCGTGTCCCTCAGCGGTGAGCCGGCCGGGACCACGGAATGGCTCGCCGAGTCGCAGCAGGACCAGGCCGTCGCCGCCGGCGGCGGGGCGTCCGGGGACGGGGGCAGCTGGTGGCCGTCCGGCACCGAGCTGGGGGCCCTGCTCGGTGGGGTGGGCCTGGGCGCCGTGCTCACCGGTCTCGCGTGGCTGGTGCTGCGCCGCCGCCGGCAGGACGCCTGAGCCGGGCGGGGCGGCACCTGAACGGGGACGGAGCAGTGGCCTCGCGGTGATGGAGCGCGGCCCCGCGCTCCGTCACCGCTCCCGCCAGGCCAGGGTGCCGTCGTCCTCGGCGCAGACGAGACGGTCGCCGTCGGCCCCGGTGACGACCATGCCGCGCTCGAGGGCGGTGCAGCGGTCACCGGCCCGGACGGAGCTGGTGATGACCGGGGCACCGGAGGAGTGTTCGGCGTTGCCGGGGGAGGCGTCGGCGGTTCGAGCCGGCTGGCTCGTGGCACCGGAGGGCGCGCCGCCTGAGGGCTCCCCAGTGCCGGACGGGGCCGCCTCGGAGGGGGCGGCACCGGTGCCCTCGGTCGAGGGCGAGCGCGGGTCACCGCTGCCGGTCGGGGCCGGTGAACCGGTGGCGGTGGCGGTGGCCGAGGCCGGTGGCGGCACCCGGCCGGGTTCGGCGTCGATCCCGGCGTCCCCG
>DATBUG010000279.1:0-3329 GCA_036516315.1 Citricoccus sp. | reverse complement strand
ACCTCCTCCGGCGGTGCCGGCCGGCCGGTGAGGAACGCCGTGAGCCGGTCGCGCAGGCGTCCGATCCCGGACTCCAGGGAGCGGAAGAACTCGCCGGTGCCCACGAAGTCCTGCCAGCGGCTGAGGACCTCGCCGCGCAGCAGCGTGCCGTCGTGCGTGGCGGCGAGCACGCCTTCGCGCGCCTGTCCGTAGGCCGTCTCGACGTCCGCGGCGAGCCGCTGCGCCGCCTGTCGCTGATCGTCCTCGGCGCGGGCGGCGGCCTCGGCCTTGTCCGCCAGCTGCCGGACGACGCCGTTGAGGGTCCGCCGGGCGACCGCGGACCGGGAGCTCGCGTCATGGGCGATCGCCGAGAGCCACTGCTGCAGCGGCCCCACCGTGCCCGCCGGCAGCATCCCCTCGGCGTCCAGGGGGGATTCGGTGATGACGAACAGGTCCGCCGCACCCAGTCCGCGCCGGGACAGCAGCGCAAGCAGGTCCTGGGCCACCTCGTCCTCCACGCCGGCGAGCACCCGGTCCAGCACCACGGCCACGGTGATGTCCCGGGCGGCGGCGTCCAGCAGCAGCTCCCAGGGCACGGCATCGGCGTAGCGGTTGGCGGTGGTGACGAAGATCCACAGATCGGCGGCCGAGAGCAGCTGCGCCGCGAGCCGACGGTTCTCGTCGGCGATCGAGTCGATGTCCGGCGCATCGAGCAGCGCCAGCCCGGAGGGCAGCTCCGGCTCGGCCACCATGACGAGGGTGCCGGCCGCCTCGGGATCGGGGTCCACGCCGGCACGATCGGCAGGCAGCGGGGCGTCCGCCGGCGCCCGGTGGCCCGTGGTGCGCGAGAGGCCGGGCAGCACGCGCGGGGTGGTGAACCACTCCACGTCCCCGGGGTGGTGCAGGAGGATGGGCTGGCGGGTCGTCGGACGAATGGCCCCGGCCCGGGTCACCGGGTGGCCCACGAGGGCGTTCACCAGTGTCGACTTCCCGGCCCCGGTGGACCCGCCGACGACGGCCAGCAGCGGCGCGTCGAGGCTGCGGTAGCGCGGCAGGACGTAGTCCTCGAGTTGGCTCACCGCCGCCCGACGGGTCTCGTCGGCGTCCGCGGCACCGTCCACGCGCAGCGGCAGCTGCACCGCGTGGAGTTCCTCACGCAACCGGCCGAGCAGCTCCACGGCCTCGGCCGCGATCCGGGGCGCGTCGGCCGGGACACCGGGGCCGGGTCCACCGGAGGGGAAGTCAGTGCTCACTCCCCCATCATGACACCCCCGGCCCGGACCGGTCCGGCAACGCAGAAGGCCCGGTCCGTGTGGACCGGGCCTTCTGGCTCGTGGTGACCCCAGCGGGATTCGAACCCGCGTTACCGCCGTGAGAGGGCGGCGTACTAGGCCGCTATACGATGGGGCCGTCACCGTTGCCATCGGGTTCCGCCTGACTTGGCGTTCTCCCTGTGGCAACCCCATGAGTATTTCATACTCCGGGGGCTTCCACCAAATCGGTGGAATCCGCTGGGGTACCAGGACTCGAACCTAGAATGACGGTACCAGAAACCGTTGTGTTGCCAATTACACCATACCCCAATGGCTGTCAAGTGGATGTCCCGGTCACCCGGAATCCCCTTGGGCCATCCGCACCGGATCTCTCCGGCACGGGTGTTTACTATACCGACGATTCGCGCCGATGACAAAACGGCGCGAATCGTCGGTTCATCAGGCCTCTGCGGACCCAGCCGACTGCTCCGTGGCGAAGCGGTCCAGGCGGGCCAGGGTGGACTCCCGGCCCAGGATCTCGAGGGACTCGAACAGCGGCGGGGAGACCTTCTTGCCGGACACCGCGGTGCGCACCGGCCCGAAGGCCTGCCGGGGCTTGAGCCCGAGCCCGTCGATGAGTTCGCTGCGCAGGGCGGCCTCGATCGTCTCCGTGGTCCACTGTCCGTCCCCGAGGGCGGACAGCCCGCGGCGGGCGGCGTCCAGGGCACCCTGCAGGTCGGCGGGCATCCCCTTGAGCGCGCCGTCCGCCGTCGTGATCTGCTCGTCGGGCAGGAACAGGAAGGCCAGCATGTCCACGGCCTCGCCCAGCAGGGCGATGCGCTCCTGGACCAGCGGTGCGGCGGCGTCGAGGATCTGGGCCTGGCGCGGGGTCATCGGGTCCGCCACGAGGCCCGCCTCGCGCAGGTAGGGCACCAGCCGGTCACGGAAGTCCTGGCCGTCCAGCATGCGCACGTGCGTGCCGTTGATCGCCGTGGCCTTCTTCTCGTCGAAGCGGGCCGGGTTCGCCAGCACGTGGTGGATGTCGAAGTGCTCCACGAACTCATCCCGGGTGAAGATGTCCTCGTCCGCCGAGAGGGACCATCCCAGCAGCGCCAGGTAGTTCAGCAGGCCCTCGGGGACGAACCCGCGTTCGCGGTGCAGGAACAGGTTGGACTGCGGATCGCGCTTGGACAGCTTCTTGTTGCCCTCCCCCATCACGTAGGGCAGGTGGCCGAACTCGGGCAGGTACCTGGCCACCCCGATCGCGTACAGGGCCCGGTAGAGGGCGATCTGCCGCGGCGTGGAGGAGAGCAGGTCCTCACCGCGCAGCACGTGCGTGATCTCCATCAGCGCGTCGTCCACCGGGTTGACGAGGGTGTAGAGCGGGGACCCGTCGGCACGCACCACCACGAAGTCCGGCACCGACCCGGCCTGGAAGGTGATGTCACCGCGCACCGTGTCCGTGAAGGTGATGTCCTCGTCCGGCATCCGCAGCCGGAGCACGGGGCGGCGGCCCTCGGCACGGAAGGCGGCCACCTGCTCCTCGGTCAGGTCGCGGTCGTAGCCGTCGTAACCGAGCTTCGGGTCGCGGCCGGCGGCCCGGTGGCGCGCCTCGGTCTCCTCGGGGGTGGAGAAGCTCTCGTAGATGTACCCGGCGTCCTGGAGCCGGGCGATGACGTCCTGGTAGATCTCCCCCCGCTGGGACTGCCGGTACGGGGGGTGCGGGCCACCGACCTCGACGCCCTCGTCCCAGTCGATGCCGAGCCAGGCCATGGCGTCCAGCAGCTGCCGGTAGCTCTCCTCGGAGTCCCGCTTGGCGTCGGTGTCCTCGATGCGGAACACCATGGTCCCACCGGTGTGGCGGGCCCAGCCCCAGTTGAACAGGGCCGTGCGGATCAGCCCGACGTGCGGGGTTCCGGTCGGCGAGGGGCAGAAGCGGACCCTCACGGGGGCGTCTGCGGGGACGGTGGGGATGTCGGCGGAGGCCGGTCGGGATGCATGGCTCATGATGGCCACCATCCTAGTGCCGCCTCGTGCCGCCCTCCTGCCGCTCAGCGCCGGTAGACGGTGGCCAGGGTACCGATGCCCTCGATGGTC
>DATBUG010000278.1:0-2072 GCA_036516315.1 Citricoccus sp. | reverse complement strand
TTCCTCATCGCGGAATATGCGCTGATGCTGTGGATCAGTGCCCCTCGACTGGGTACGTTCGAGCTCGACCTGCCCGTGGTCCCCGTCACCCTGCCGGTCATCGGCCGCGCCCTCACCGGGCGACGGCACGACCATGTGATGACGAACCGTCCGACGAACCCGATCCCTGGAGGCTGTCCATGACCCCGAACGCCGCAGCTGAGGCATCGCGCGCCTCGACCGCGCCCGGCACCCTGCTGCGCCCGGCACCGCCGCGCAGCGACTGGCACCGGACCCGCATGGGCCGTTTCCTCGAGGGCATTGAGTCCCGGTACGGCCAGCGCTTCGAGACCTACGAGGACGCATGGTCCTGGTCCATGGAGCACCTCGAGGACTTCTGGCAGGAGATCTGGGATCACTTCGAGGTGATCTCCCACTCACCGCACACCGCCGTGCTCGCCGAGCGTGCCATGCCGGGCGCGCAGTGGTTCCCCGGCGCCACCCTGAACTACGCCGAGCACGTCTTCCGCTCCCTGCGGGCCCGTAGCGGCGACATCATGGTCACTTCGCGCAGCCAGACCAACGGCTCGGTCGAGTGGACCGGGGCGCGGTTGCTCGACGAGGTCGCCCGCATCCAGGCCGGCCTGGCCGCCCGGGGCGTCGGCCGGGGGGACCGCGTGGCCGGGTACCTGCCCAACATCCCCGAGACCCTCGCCGCCTACCTGGCGACGACGGCACTCGGCGCCATCTGGTGCGCGGTGCCGCCGGAGATGGGCCCGCAGTCCGTCCTCGACCGCCTCACGCAGCTCGAACCCAGCATCCTGCTGGCGATCGACGGGTACGTCTACGGCCGGCGCGAGATCTCCCGGGCCGGCGACCTGCAGCGCATCCGGCAGGGCCTGCCGGGAACGCGGACGGTCCTGCTGCCCTACCTGGACCCGGAAGCCCGGGCGCCCGAGGGAGCAGAGACCTGGGCGGAGTTCACCGGCCGGACGGCACCCGATGCCGGCCCTGCGCCGGCCGCCGGGACGTCACCGGCCGGCGTCGGGACCGTGCCGGAGGTGCACGTGGAACCGGTGCCGTTTGACCATCCGCTGACCGTGCTGTTCTCCTCGGGGACCACGGGCAAGCCGAAGGCGATCGTGCACTGCCACGGCGGGATCCTGCTCGAGCACCTCAAGGCGCACGGGCTGCACTTCGAGATGAGCGAGGCGGACAACGCCTTCTGGTTCACCACCACTGGATGGATGGTGTGGACCATGGGCATGTCCTCGCTGCTGCTCGGCGCCTCCGTGGTGCTCATGGACGGGGACCCGAACTACCCGTCCCTGGACGGCGAGTGGTCCCAGTGGGCGGTGATGGCGGAGACCCGGTCGACCTACATGGGCACCGGCTCCGCCTACCTGGCCGCCTGCGCCCACGCCGGGCTGAGACCGGGCGCCCAGTGGGACCTGTCCCGGCTGCGCGAGATCCAGTGCTCCGGTTCGCCGTTGGCCGCGGACGTGGCCGGGTGGATCATGGCAGAGGTCAACCCGGGTCTGCTGCTCGCCCCGACCTCCGGGGGCACGGACATCTGCGCCGCGTTCGTCGGCGGCAGCCCGCTGACGGCCGTCTATGCCGGGGAGATGTCCTGCCGCCCGCTCGGCACTTCCGTGCAGTCCTGGGACCCGCAGGGCCGGCCGCTGACCGGTGAGGCCGGGGAACTCGTCTGCACGCAACCGCTGCCCTCGATGCCCGTGTTCTTCTGGGGGGACGAGGACTTCGCCCGCTACCGGGAGAGCTACTTCAGCACCTACGAGGGCGTGTGGCGCCACGGGGACTGGCTGGTGGAGACCGAGCGGGGGTCCTGGGTGATCACCGGGCGGTCGGACGCCACCCTGAACCGCGGGGGAGTGCGGTTGGGAACGGCGGAGTTCTACGCCGTCCTGGAAACCATGCCTCCGGTGGCCGACGCCATGGTGCTGCACTTCGAGGACGCCACCGGGATGGGCCGGCTCGTGCTGCTCGTCGTCGCGGCCGGCGAGGTCTCCCGGGCCGAGGACCGCGCAGCACTGGAGGCGTCCCTCCGCACCAGCCTGCGCACCGAGTTGTCT
>DATBUG010000277.1:0-1967 GCA_036516315.1 Citricoccus sp. | reverse complement strand
GCAGGACAACACGCCCACACCGGAAGCGCTCGCGGCAGTGGAGGCCTTCTGCGCAGCCGTCCCGGACGAGCCCGCAGACGTTGTCCCGCCACCTGTGCGGCGGGACAATGGCGGTGCGGAGGGGCTGACTCCCACGACCTCCAGGACACAGCCATGAACACCCACACTGCCTTCGACCTGGTCGGCTTCACGCGGGCCACCGAGGAACGCGACGCCCGGACCCTGCTGGCGGCCTACGCCCAGGACGCCGAGGTGACGGTCGTGGACCGCAACCACCCACCACGGTCCCCGCTGATGCTCACGGGCCGGGAGGCCATCGGTCCGTGGCTCGAGGACACGTATTCCCGGGACATGAGCCATCGGGTCGTCGATCCGGTCGTCGGCGAGAACAGGTTCGCCCTGACCACCCTGTGCCGGTACCCGGACGGGACCAACGTGCGGTGCGCGTGCACCGCGGACGTCTCCGGCGGACTGATCACCCGACAGCACGTGGTGCAGGTCTGGGACGAATGACCCTCCTCGGCGTGCGGGGGCCTCGGCCCCGCCCCGTCACACGTGCAGCCGCTTGGCCAGTTCGTGGCCCAGCTCGGCGATCCGGCCGAGGTGAACCACCGCCAGCACGCCCAGGCTCAGCATCCCGCACACGACGGACGGGACGGGGTCCGAGACCCACCCGGCGGCCAGGAAGACCAGGGGCGTCAACCCCAACAGCACCGTCAGGCCGCTGTAGAGGATGTGCTCGCCCACCTCGGTGCGCAACACGCGCAGGGTGATCAACAGGGCCACGATGGAGCAGGCGCACAGCGCGGGCACGGCGTAGGTCAGGGACCACCCCGGCCAGCCGTCGAGGTAATCCCAGTAGACGCAGACCAGACCGATGAGCACGACGAGGTACACGGTGCCCTTGGCGACGTTGCGGCGCTTGCGGACGGCCATCAGCACCACCAGCCACATGGCGGTCAGCCCGAGCCACAGGGAGCGGAACACCCCGATGCCGGCGGATTCCCGGCCGAACAGCAGCTGGGCCAGGAACGAGGCCGCGATGACGGCCAGGGAGGAGAGGAACAGGGCCTTGAGCACCCGCCGCCGGGAGAAGGCCAGCGGGACCGCCGGCAGCGGACTGGGCACGGGCTCACCGGTCAACGCGGTGCCGCACAGGGGACACCGGCTCCACTCGCCCTCGACGCCGGCCCGGCACGCCGCGCAGCGCCTCACGGCTGCACCTGGGCGAGTTCCGCCTCGGTGACGGCGGCCGCCGCGAGGTCCACGTCGACCCCCTGCGCGGTCAGCATCCGGGTGAAGTCCCTGATGTGCCCGGTCTCCACGAAGGGCGACGTGAAGGTGACCGTGAGCCGGCCGGCGTGGGAGATGGCGCAGAACTGCGGACGCACCGCGGAGACCTGGAAGAGGACGCGCCCCACGTGGGAGGCCGCGGGCTCGGGAAGGGTGACCCGGCCCAGGTTGGACACGGCCAGGGTCAGACCGCGGTTGTTGCCGCTGTTGACCAGGCGCAGGACCAGGTCCTTGAGCGGCCGGGGCAGGATCCTCAACAGGGGCATCCGCTCGAACCGGATGAACCGGCGCAACTTACGCTCCAGGGCCGCCGGGGCGACCTGGGGCCGGAACCGGCCGTCGAGCCGGCGGGCGACAGCCCCCAGTCCGTCGTCACCCTCCCCGTAGGTGTGCGCCACCCGGACCGTGGCGAAGAAGTTGCGCGCCGACGTCGAGGGGAAGAACTGGCGGAGGTTCACCGGGACCGAGACGGCGACCGTGCGGGCCGCACCCAGCCCGCCCGAGGAGGCACGGACCGCCTCGACGAACAGCGCGGTCAGGTACATGGTCAACGAGACGCCCTCCGCCCGGGCCAGGTCCAGCACCTGGTCGGCGGGCATCGTGAGCTCGACGGCGCGGGTGCGGTGGTCCGGGGTACGGGTCCCCGGAACCCGGTGGACCCGGGTGCGGGCGCG
>DATBUG010000276.1:0-9065 GCA_036516315.1 Citricoccus sp. | reverse complement strand
GACGGCGGACCTGCGGCATGCCCAGGTTCACCAGCGCCCGCCCGGACTCGCGCGCCGCCTCGATGCGGCTGCGGTCCTGCTCGATGAACGCCACGTGGCGCCAGGTGTCCGCACCGAGGCCCTCCGAGTTGTCGAAGGACGAGTTGGAGAGCTCGTAGTCGGAGTCCACCGGGTTGCGGTTCCACTCCTTGCACGCCACCTCGCAGGCCTTGCAACCGATGCAGATCGAGGTGTCCGTGAAGAAGCCCTTGCGGGCGTGGGGGTGCGCGTAGTGGGCGTCCGCCGTGGGGTTGTCCCCCACGGCGGCGCTGTCCGGTGCGGTCAGTCGCTGCATCTACTCCTCCGCTCCCTCGGATCCGTCCGGCCGCCGTGAGGCGCGGTCGACCGGTGCGTTCTCCGGCTTGCCGGTGGACGCGTCGTCCAGCCGTTCGGAGCGTTCCGTGGCCTGTTCGGCCCCGGCGTCGTGGTGGTGTCCGGACACGGCCTCGTTGCCCGTGTCCTCGGTCAGGTGGGCCCGGCGCTGGTAGGCCTCGACCAGCCGCAGCAGGTCCGCGCCGCGCGGCCGCCGCCCCGGACGGATGTCCACGGCGCCGACCTTCGAGCCCTGGATCAGCACGTTGGGATCCAGCGTGATGCCCAGCAGGTCGTTCGCCGAGTCCCCGGTGACGACCGCGTCCTGGCCGACGCCCCAGTGGTAGGGCAGACCGATCTGGTGGACGGTCTGTCCGCCCACGTGCAGCGGCCGCATCCGCTCGGTCACCAGGACCTTGGCCTCGATCGCCGCGCGCGGGGAGATCAGCGTGGCCCAGCCGTAGGGCTCCAGGCCTCGCTCGGCGGCCAGCTCCGGCGAGACCTCGCAGAACATCTCCGGCTGCAGCTCCGCCAGGTACGGCAGCCACCGGCTCATCCCGCCGGCGGTGTGGTGCTCGGTGAGGCGGTAGGTGGTGAAGACGTACGGGTAGACGTCCGATCCGGGAGCCCCGGGTTCCGGAGCGCTCAGGTTGTCCTTGCGCGGCAGCGTGACCCGGGCGGGGTTGTTCTGCTGCCCGTACAACGGGTTGCGCACCGGGGACTCCTGGGGCTCGTAGTGCGTCGGCAGTGGGCCGTCCACCATGCCCTTGGGCGCGAACAGCCAGCCCTTGCCGTCCGCCTGCATGATGAACGGGTCGTCACCGGCCAGGGCCGCCGGCCCGCCCTGCGTGGGGTCCGGGACGGACCCCGGGGCGCGGTCCACGGGGAAGTCCGGGATGTCGTTGCCGACCCATCGGCCTTGGTCCTCGTCCCACCACACGAGCTTCTTCCGCTCGCTCCAGGGCCGGCCCTGCGGGTCCGCCGAGGCGCGGTTGTAGAGGATCCGCCGGTTGGCCGGCCAGGCCCAGCCCCACTCGTGCTGCTGCGGACCGTCCCCGCCGTCCGGTGCCCGGTCGGCGGCGTGGTTGATGCCGTCGGCGAAGACACCCGTGTAGATCCAGCAGCCGCCCGCGGTGGAGCCGTCCGCCGTCATCTCCGTGTAGCTGGACAGCAGCTTCCCGGCGTCCGGACCGGTGAGGTGCCGTCCGTTGATCTCCTGCAGGACGGCCTCCCCGTCCGGCTCGCCGTGCTCGTCCACCGGGTAGTCCCAGGTCAGGTCCAGCAGCGGGCGGTCCCTCGGGTCGGTCGAACCGGCCAGCCGCTCCCGGAGGCGCTTGCCGAGCTCGTAGAAGAACTGCAGCTCGGACTGGGCGTCACCCGGCGGGGCCACCGCCTGGTGGCGCCACTGCAGCAACCGCTGCGTCTGCGTGAACGTGCCGGCCTTCTCCGTGTGGTTGGCCGCGGGGAAGAAGAACACCTCGGTCTCGATGTCCTCCGGACGCAGCTCACCGGTGGCGACCTCCGGCCCGTCCTTCCACCACGTGGCGGACTCGATGAGCTGGAAGTCCCGGACCACCAGCCACTTCAGGTGGGACATGCCCATCCGCTGCATCCGGCCGTTGGCGGAGCCCACGGCGGGGTTCTGACCGAGCAGGAAGTACCCCTCCACCTCCCCGGCCATCATCCCCTCCAGGGTCTGGTAGGTCCCGTGGGGGCCGGAGAGCCGGGGGATGTAGTCGTAGGCGAAGTCGTTGCCCTCGTGGGCGGCGTCCCCCCACCAGGCCTTGAGCAGGTTCACGGCGTAGGCGTCCGCCTCGGCCCAGAAACCCTTCTGCTTCTTGGACGCGATCGACTCCACATAGGTGGACAGGTCCTGCTTGTCCACGCTGGGCATCGGCAGGTAACCCGGCAGCAGGTTGAACAGGGTGGGGATGTCCGTGGACCCCTGGATCGAGGCGTGGCCGCGCAGGGCCATGATGCCCCCACCGGGGCGGCCCATGTTGCCCAGCAGCAGCTGCAGGATCGTGGCCGTGCGGATGTACTGGGCGCCGACCGTGTGCTGCGTCCAGCCCACGGCGTAGGCGAAGCAGGTGGTGCGCTCACGTCCGGAGTTCTCGGTGATCGTCCGGGCCAGCTCCTCGAAGTCCGCCACGGAGATCCCGCAGGCGTCCCGCACCATCTCCGGGGTGTACCGGGAGTAGTGCCGCTTGAGGATCTGGAACACCGTGCGCGGGTGCTGCAGCGTCTCGTCCCGGCGCGGCCAGTGGGTCTCCACGTCCGGGCCGCCGGAGCCGAACTGCTGGCCAGCGGCCTCGGAGGAGGACTCGGCACCGTCCTCCTGGGCGGTCTCGTCCCCCGGACCGCCAGCCCCGGAGCCGTCCGCGCTCTCCTCCTCGTAGGCCCAGGACGACATGTCGTAACCGCCGGACTCCTCGTCGAAGCCGGAGAACAGCCCGTCCAGGTCCTCCGTGTCCCGGAAGTCCTCGTTCACGATCGTGGCGGCGTTGGTGTAGGCCACCACGTACTCCTTGAACCACTTCTCGTGGGTCAGCACGTAGTTGATCAGCGCGCCCAGCAGCACGATGTCCGAACCGGCGCGGATCGGCACGTGCTTGTCCGCCACCGCGGAGGTGCGCGAGAACCGCGGGTCCACGTGGAACACCTTGGCCCCGCGGGCCTTGGCCTCGGTCACCCACTGGAAGCCCACCGGGTGGGCCTCGGCCATGTTCGAGCCCTGGATGACGATGCAGTCAGCGTTGGCCATGTCCTGCAGCGATTGGGTGGCGCCGCCGCGCCCGAAGGAGGTCCCCAGACCGGGAACCGTGGCGGAGTGTCAAATACGGGCCTGGTTCTCGATCTGGATCGCGCCGGCCGCCGTGAACAGCTTCTTGATGAGGTAGTTCTCCTCATTGTCCAGCGTGGCCCCGCCCAGGGCGGCGATGCCCATGGTGCGGGCCAGCCGGCGGCCCTGCTCGTCCAGGTCCTGCCAGCCCCGGCGGCGGGACTCCAGGAAACGGTCCACGACCATCTCCGTGGCCGTCTCGAGGTCCATCTCCTGCCACTCGGTGGCACGCGGGGCGCGGTAGAGCACCTTCGTCTGCCGGTTGCTCGCGTTGACCAGCTGCTCGCTGGCCGAGCCCTTGGGGCACAACCGGCCCCGGGAGATCGGCGAGTCCGGATCGCCCTCGATCTGCACGACCTTCTCGTCCGTGACGAAGATCTTCTGGCCGCAGCCGACGGCGCAGTACGGGCACACGCTCTGCACGGCGCGGTCCGCCGTGGAGGTCCGCGGGGCGATCGACCGGGTGGTCGGTGAGGTCACGGCAGAGCTGCGTCCGGTCGCATCATCCGTGCGGAACTGCCGGATGACCGGCCATTCCAGGAAGCTGAACCGTGCCATGGCTCCAACCTAGCCCAGCGCGCCGCACAGGGAAAGTACTGCCGACGCCGTGCCGTCCGGTTGACTGGGGCACATGTACATCGTCCTCGGTCCGGCGCCCGTTGCCTCCGGCACCACGGCACCCGGCGCGTGGCAGGCCGTCCTGGTGGACGGGGACCGCACGGCACCGGGCCCGACGGCGGCGCGCGAGGAGGTGCCGGACCTGGTCCGTGCCCTGCCGGGCCGGCTGGGGGCCGATCCGGACTCCCTCCGCTGGGTGTTCTCCTCGGTGGCCACCGGGTACCCACCGCTGCTGGCGGCCGGCATCGAGCTGGCCCGCTGCTGGGACCTCGGACTGGCCCAGCGCCTGCTCGCCGGTGCGGCCACGCTTGAGGCGACGGGCGTGCGCTACTCCCCCGCCGTCGACGTGCCGGTGGCGGACCCGGAACCGTACGGCACCGCGCCGCGGCCCGCCGCCCCGGACCAGGAGGCCTTCTTCGACCTGCCCGGCCCGCGGTCCGGCGGCGGGGGCGCGCCCGCGACCGAACTGGCCGCTGAACTGCGCACCCAGCTGGCCGCCGTCGCCGGCTCCCGTCACCCGCAGCGCCTGACGCTGCTGCTGACCGCGGAGTCCCAGGGCGCGCTCATCGCCGCGGAGATGCTCCGGGAGGGGCTGCCCTGGCGCCGGGACGTGCACGAGCGGCTGCTCGAGCGGCAGCTCGGCCCCCGTCCGCGGGAGGGTGACCGGCCGGCGCTGCTGCAGGAACGGGCCGAACGCATCGCCCGCACGCTCGGCACCCCCGGCCTGAACCCGGACTCGCCCCAGGACCTGCTGCGGGGGCTGACCACCGCCGGGGTGCGGGTGTCCTCCACCCGGGCGTGGGAGCTGAAGCAGTGGGTCGCCGCCGGCGGCCCGGACTCCGCCCGCCGCGCCGCCCTGATCGACCCCGTCCTGGAGTACAAGCACCTGTACCGGCTGTGGACCGCCAACGGCTGGCACTGGCTGGACGAGTGGGTGCGGCACGGACGCTTCCACCCGGTGTACGCGGTGGGCGGCGTGGTGACCGGGCGCTGGGCGGCGCACGGCGGCGGGGCCATGCAGGTGCCGGCCGGGGTGCGCGAGGCCGTCCGGGCCGACGACGGCTGGCTGCTCACCGTGGCCGACGCCTCCCAGGTGGAACCGCGCATCCTGGCGGCGATGTCCGGGGACCACGCCCTGGCCGAGGCCGGGGCCGGGCACGACCTCTACCTCGCGGTGGCCGAGCAGGGCCGGCAGGCCGGCACCGGGATCGCCGACCGTACCCGGGCGAAGATCGGCCTGCTCAGCGCCATGTACGGGGCGACCACGGGTGACTCGGCCGCCCTGATGCCCCACCTGCGGCGCCTGTACCCCGAGGCGATCGGCCTGCTGGAGCGCGCCGCACGCCGCGGGGAGGACGGTGGCCAGGTCACCACCTGGCTCGGCCGCACCTCCCCGGCCCCGACGCCGGACTGGCGGGCCGCCGTCGGGAACGTCACCACGGCCGAGGCCGAGACCCGCGCGCGGTCGATGCGGGCGGCGGCCGGGCGGTTCACCCGGAACTTCGTGGTCCAGGGCACCGCGGCCGAGTGGGCGCTGTGCTGGATGGGGGCGATCCGCCGGCGCCTGCGCGAACCGGCCGGTGCGACGGGTACCTCCGACGCAGCCGGTGCGGCTCGTGCAGCCGGCGCCACCGGGATCGCCGGCCGGCCCCTCAGGACGCGGCTGGTGTTCTTCGTCCACGACGAGGTCGTGCTGCACGGGCCCGCGGAGGAGGCCACCGCCGTCGGGCGGATCGTCACCGAGGCGGCGGCCGAGGCCGGCAGGCTACTGTTCGGCGCGGCGCCGGTGGAGTTCCCGCTCACGGTGGCCGCCGTCGAGTCCTACGCCGAGGCCCGGTAGCGGCGCCCCGTACCGCCCGCCCGCACAGCCCACTGCCTGCCCACAGCACCAGGACAGCGCCGGGCTGGGTGGATTCCTGCCCTGGGACACGACGCCGGAGGGACAATGTCAGCCAAGCACCGCCGCGAGGGCCCCGGACCCCACGCTCACCGGTGCGCCCGGCAGCGGGCCTGGTAGGTCTCCGCCCCGCCCACGTGCTCGGCGCGGGGCGTGCCGCTGTCCGCGGAGCCCGCCGTACCTGGCACCACGCGCACGTGGAACGCGGCGTCCCGGCCGCAGACGGAGCACACTGCGGTCAGCTTGACCACCTCCTCGGCCTGCGCCATCAGCGCCGGCAGCGGTTCGAACGGCCGGCCGTCGAAGGTCACGCACAGCCCGGAGACCACCACGGTCAGCCCCTGGCCCGCCAGCCGGGTGACGACCGGGACCAGCCCGGGGCCGAAGAACTGGGCCTCGTCGATCGCCAGCAGGTCCAGGTCCTGGCCCGCCACCAGCTCGGCCAGCCCGCCCGTGTCCGGCACGGAGCGGGCGGGAATGCGCTGACCGGCGTGGGAGGCGATGTCCCGGGACCCGTGGCGGACGTCGAGGGCATGGTTGACGACCTCCACGGACAACCCGGCCAGCCAGGCCCGGCGCACCCGGCGCATCAGTTCCTCGGACTTGCCGGCGAACATGGGGCCGGCGATCACCTGCAGCTGGCCACCCCGCGCGTCCACCCCGCGCGCGGCCCTGTCACGGCGTGGGCCGCCTCGCACGCCGGTCACCGGGCGGCTCCGCGGCGCACGCCACCGGCCCAGGACCAGACCATGGCCAGGCTGGTCAGTCCCCAGGCGGCCAGGGCCACCCACATCCACGCCTCACCGATCCGGGTGACGATCGGCAGGTGGTCGGCCCGCCCCAGGTACATGCCCGCCACCGCGTACATGCCCAGCGGGAAGACGATGCTCCACAGCGTGGGCGTGTACCGCAGGGGGACCTTCCGGAGCACGTGCCGCCAGAACCCGGCTGCGAACAGGACGGGGACCAACCAGGTGGCGAAGCACCACAGCACCACCGCGGCACCGGCCACCAGCCCGCGCACGGCGTCCACCATGGGCGCGCTCTCCATCTCCACCAACCGGGCCCCGGCCACGATCGTGATGGCGATCGCTCCCATGGAGACCCAGTACGGCGGCTGGAAGTGCTCCGGTTCCAGCGGGTAGGCCAGCATCCGGTAGACCACGAGCAGGGCCACGGCCACGTAGAGCACCAGCCCCACGGACCAGGCGAACACGGCCAGCATGGCCAGGCCCTGGTGTGCACCGCGCAGTTCCGGTTCCAGGGTGGCCGCCACCACGGACACGGACTGGGCGGCCACGACCCAGATGAACCACGTGCCGTTGGCGGTGGCGGTCACGGGCCGTTCCGTCCGGCTCAGCACCGCGGCCCACGGCACCGCGTACCCGAGCACCAGCCAGCTCACGGCACCGATCACCAGCAGCACGGCGGCCGTCCCGGTGACGCCGATGCCCGCCAGCGAGACCGCCAGCACGTCCGTGGCCGCGACGAAGGTGAAGACCAGGAACGCGGTGGCCGAATCGTGCAGGTCCGCGGCGTAGGCACTGCGGTAGGCGACCAGCCGCCACCCGTTGAGCACCACCAGCACGGCGTACCCGACGGCGGCCACCACGATGAACGCGGAGGAGAGCAGGTCCCAGCCCCGCTGGGCCGCACCGATCGACACGATGCCCGTGGCCATCACGAACGCGAAGTACCCCGGGGAGAGCCGCTCTGGGGTGAACCGGCCTGCACCCTGCGGGCGCGCCCGCTCCGGGCTCCGCCCCGAGCCCCGCGCCGGTCTCGTACGGATGCCCATGGCCCCGATGGTAGTCAACGCACCGGGCGCCGGTCCCTCACGGGGCGGATTCGGCCGGCTCGCCGCCGCCACCGTCCAGCCGGTAGCGCTCGGCGTCCGCGGAGTCACTGAACTGCGGGTCCTGCGGAGCGCGGAACGGCTCGGCCGGCACGTGGCCAGCGCCCTGCTTCATGTACTCCATCCACTGCGGTCCGGCCAACGTGCTGCCCCAGAAGTCTTCGTGCCGCTGCCCGTTGACCTCCGTGCCGGCCAGCGTCTTCAGGTCCGTGTAGCGGCCGACCCAGCTGGCCGTGGACAGCCCGGAGGTGTAGCCGATGTACCAGGTGGAGGACTGGGAGTTGTTGGTGCCGGTCTTGCCGCCCATCGGCACGCCCGGATCGGTGCCGGCCTCCTCCGCGTTGCGCCGCCCGATCTGGGTCAGGGTCTCGTTCAGCTTCGCGACCACCTCGGGATCGATCGCCTGCTCGCACTGGGGCCCGCCGACGTCGTACTGCTTGCCGGTGGAGTCGGTGACGGCCTCGATGGCCCGCGGCCGGCAGTACTCGCCGTCGTTGGCGAACGCGGCGTAGGCCGCGGCCTGCGTCATCGGCGCGAACTCCTCCGCCCCGAGGATGAAGGACGGGTTGGCCGGGTTCAACGGCTTGCCGTCGTCGGCGCGGTGGACGCCCAGGCGGGTGGTGAGGTCCGTGATGGCGCACAGGTCCAGCTCCTGGGCCATGTTGACCATGACGGTGTTGATGGACCAGTACAGGCCGAAGTCCGCGGTCATCGGCCGCTTCATGCCCTCGATGACGTTGTTCACGCTCCAGCCGTCCGCGTCCGGGACCGCCACGGAACCGCCCGGCTGGCACGAGGCGCGGAACTGGTCGTCCCGGCCCCAGTGGTCCTGGGAGGCGTCCACCGTGTCCGCCAGGGACCGGCCGTCCTCCAGCCACGCCGCCGCGACGTAGGGCTTGAGCGAGGAACCGCCCTGGAAGCCGTTGCCACCGCCCTGGTCGGCGTCCACGTTGAAGTTCAGCACGGTGTTGCCCGCGCCCTCCTCCGTCGAGTACTCGGTGTTCTGGGCCATCGCCCGGATGTTGCCGGTCCCCGGTTCGACTGAGACGAGGGCCGATCCGGCCCCCGAGGGGTCGTCCGCGGGCACGGTGCCGTCCACCGAGGCCTGGGCCTGCCGCTGCAACCGCGGGTCCAGGGTGGTCCTGATCTCGAGCCCGCCGCGGTGCAGCAGCTGCTCGCGAGCCTCCGGGTCCGGGCCGAAGGCCTCGTTGGCGCGGACCTCACGCTCCACGAAGTCGCAGAAGTAGGGGGCGTCCGAGGCCGCCACGCATCCGGTCTTCTCCCGGTGGATGTCCAGGCCGAGGTCGCTGGCGGTGGCCTCGTCGTACTCGGCCTCGGTGATGTAACCCTGCTCCAGCATGGAGCCCAGCACCACGTCGCGGCGCTGCTGCGCCTCCTCCGGGTGGGTCTCCGGGTTGTACCCGTTCGGCGACTTCACCAGGCCGGCGAGCGTGGCGGACTGCGCGATGGTCAGCTCGGAGGCCGGCACGCCCCAGTAGTAC
>DATBUG010000275.1:0-1532 GCA_036516315.1 Citricoccus sp. | reverse complement strand
CTGCAGGCCCGCGCCGGTGGTGGTGGCGTACAGGTCGTTCGTGACGGCGCCGATGACGGCGACGCGCACGCCGCCGACGTCGTGGACCTCGTACGCCGGCAGGACCGGTTCCTTGGTCTCCGGGTCCACCAGGTTGGCGGTCAGGAACGCGAAGTCCGCGAGGTCCCGCACGCGGCCCTGCAGGTCGTCCAGGCCCTGGTCGAACTCGTGGTTCCCGGCGGCGGAGACATCCAGCCCGAGGGCGTTCATCGCCTCCAGGGTCGGTTCGTCCCGCTGGACGTTGGACACGGCGGCAGAGGCCCCGATCAGGTCACCGGCCGAGGTGAGCAGCGTGGTGCCCTCGCCGTGCTCCGCCTCGAACTCGGCGCGCTGTTCCTCCACCGTGTGCGCGAACAGCGTGGCATCGTAGGTGGCCGAGAGTTGCCCGTGGAAGTCGTTGAAGCCGTAGACCTCGATCGAGACGGTGTCCTGCTCCAGGCCCGGGGCGAGCGGGAACCCCCCGCCGAGGCCGAGGGCCAGGGACGCGGCGAGGGCTGTGATGGACTGGGCGGCGGACAGCACGCTTCGCATCGACGGCTCCTGGTGGTCCGGTGCCGCACCGTCGCGGCCACCGGCCTGCCGGCCGTGGGGTGGCGGTGACGCCGGCGGGGAACCGGTCGTGGCGCCATCCTAGGCACGGCGGGCCCGGAGTGCGTACCGTTGCTCGACCGGGATCCGTCCGGCGGGGATACTGGCCCCATGCCGAGCATCATCGCCGTCGAGGGGGACATCACCCGGATCAGCGCGGACGCGATCGTCAACGCCGCGAACTCCGCCCTGGGGCCCGGCGCGGGCGTCAACGGGGCGATCCACGCCGCCGGCGGTCCGGCCATCCTCGCGGACACCGCTCTCTGGTATCCCGAGGGGCTGGGCACGGGCGAGGCGGCCTGGTCCACCGCGGGGGACCTGCCCGCCCGGTGGGTCATCCACACCGTCGGCCCGCACTACTCGGCCGGCCAACGGGACCGGGCTCTGCTGGTCTCCGCGTACCGGCGGTCCCTGGAGGTCGCCGACGGGCTCGGGGCCCGCACGGTGTCCTTCCCCCTGCTCAGTGCGGGGATCTTCGGCTGGCCCTTCCAGGACGCGGTACGCACCGCCGTCGACGCGATCGGCCTGGCCCGCACCGACGTGCGGGAGGCCTACCTGGTGGCCCATGGCGAACAGGCCTTCGAGGCCGTCCAGCGCGCGCTGCAGCTGAGCACCCCGCTGCGCCTGCTGCAAGGGGTGCGGCACGCGGTCCGGACCGGCTACCGCCAGCTGCGGTTCCTGCCCGGGGCGGGCCCGGCGGGATCGTCGTGGCACCTGGCCATCACGACGGCGGACCACCTGCGCACCCACGGGCCCGAGGCGTTCGCCGAGCCCCTGGATGGGCGCCGCGTGCTGCACTACTCGGCCGCCGACGGCCCGGCGGTGGGCCGTGGAGAGGTCACGGCGGCCACGACGCCGGCCGAGGCGGCGGCGCTCATCCTGGGCCACCTCGGGAATCCTCCACC
>DATBUG010000274.1:0-2239 GCA_036516315.1 Citricoccus sp. | reverse complement strand
TGCTCCTCCGCCGGCAGGATCGGGTGGTCGTAGTCCGGCTCGCCGTGCTCGTCGAGCGGGTACCAGACCGGGATCGGGACGCCGAAGAAGCGCTGGCGGGAGATCAGCCAGTCCCCGTTGAGGCCCTCCACCCAGTTCTCGTACCGGTGGCGCATGTGCTCCGGGTGCCAGGTCAGGGACCGGCCACGGGCCACGAGCCGCTCGCGCCGGTCGGCGTCACGCCCGCCGTTGCGGATGTACCACTGGCGCGAGGAGATGACCTCGAGCGGCTTGTCGCCCTTCTCGTAGAAGTTCACGGCGTGCATGATCTTCTTCGGCTCGCCGTCCATCAGGCCCGCCTCGGTGAGCGCTGTCACCACGGCTTCCTTGGCGGAGAACACCGTCTTGCCGGCCAGTGCCGCGTAGTGCTCGCGCCCGGCCTGCGTGGTGATCCACTCCGGTGTCTCGGCGTGGAACCGGCCGTCCCGGCCGACCACGGTGCGGGTCGGCAGCTGCAGCTCGCGCCACCAGGTGACGTCGGTGAGGTCACCGAAGGTGCAGACCATCGCGATGCCCGAACCCTTGTCCGGCTGCGCCAGCGGGTGGGCCTTGACCTCCACGGGCACCTCGAACAGCGGCGAGGTGACGAAGGTGCCGAACAGGTGCTGGTAGCGCTCGTCGTCGGGGTGGGCCACGAGGGCGGAACAGGCCGGTAGCAGCTCGGGACGGGTGGTCTCGATGTAGACCTTCTCGCCCTCGCCGGTGGTGAACGGGTAGCGGTGGTACGCGCCGGGCACCTCGCGGTCCTCGAGCTCGGCCTGGGCCACCGCGGTGCGGAACGTGACGTCCCACAGGGTGGGCGCCTCGGCCAGGTAGGCGGCACCGGCGGCCAGGTTCTGCAGGAAGGCGCGCTGGGAGACGGACCGGGAGGTGTCGTCGATGGTGCGGTAGGTCAGGGACCAGTCCACGGACAGCCCGAGCCGGGTGAACAGGTCCTCGAAGACCTTCTCGTCCTCCACGGCGAGTTCCTCGCACAGTTCGATGAAGTTCTTCCGCGAGACCACGTCCCAGTCCCGCTGGTTCTTCGCCGGCTTCTCCGGCGGGCGGTAGTCCTCGATGTAGGGCTTCGTCGGGTCGCAACGCACCCCGTAGTAGTTCTGCACGCGGCGCTCGGTGGGCAGGCCGTTGTCGTCCCAGCCCATGGGGTAGAACACGTTCTTGCCGGACATGCGCTGGTAGCGGGCCAGGACGTCGGTCTGCGTGTAGGAGAACATGTGGCCCACGTGCAGGGAGCCGGAGGCGGTCGGCGGGGGAGTGTCGATCGAATAGACCTCACCCCGGACGGTGTCCTCCTCGAAGGCGTAGGTGCCGGCCTCGCGCCAGCGGGCCGAGAGCTTCTCCTCCAGGCCCTCGAGGGCGGGCTTGTCCGGGACGGTCACGGCGGGGGTCGGGGAAACGGGCGTGTCTGTGCCCGGGGTCTGTTCAGCCATGCCCTCGATTGTCCCATGTCGCCGTGGCCCCTCCCGCACCCGCCACCGTGGTGCGCGCCACCGTGCCACCGGTACCGTCCCCACCGGCCGCGGGCTACGGTGACTGCCATGACCAGCGCAGCACCGGCCCAGATCCGCATCCGCCGGATCTACGAGGCCCCGGACGGGGGATACCGCGTGCTCGTGGACCGGGTCTGGCCGCGGGGCGTGGCGAAGGCGGACCTCGAGATCGACGAGTGGTGCCGGGCGGTGGCACCCTCCACCGCGGCCCGCCAGGACTTCGGGCACCGGCCCGAGCGGTTCGCCGGCTTCGCCACCCGGTACGAGGACGAGCTCGCCGCCCCCGGGGACCCGGAGCGTCCCGACGACGGCGGCCGCCCTGCCGTGGACGCTCTCCTGGACCGTTGGCACCGGTCCCGCAAGAAGGACCTGGTCCTGCTGTACGCGGCCCGGGACACCGAGCACAACCACGCCGTGGTGCTGCGGGACGTGCTCGAGGACCGGCGCGCTGGCCGGTGACCGGCCCGGCCACCACCACGCGCGGACGGAACGCACCCGGCCCCTGGCCGGGGACGGCCCCTACAGTGGTGCCATGACCGAGACGCAGAGCACATCGTCACCCGAGACCCCGCCGCACCGCGCCGCCGTCGTCACCGGGGCGTCCTCCGGGATCGGCCGGGCCACCGCGGCCCGCCTGGCCGCGGAGGGCTGGACCGTCTTCGCCGTGGCCCGCCGCGCCGAACGGCTCCGGGCGCTCGCCGAGGAGGTGG
>DATBUG010000273.1:0-2123 GCA_036516315.1 Citricoccus sp. | reverse complement strand
CTGAGGACGGCCAGGGTCAGCAGAAGGGCCGCGAGCAGCACGAAGGCGATGATGCCCAGGACGGAGAACCGTCCGGAGGTCCGCGAGTGATTCATGGTCTTCCTGCGCTGGTGGGAGGGCCGGGACGAGGGCCCCCGGGCTCAGGGAAGTCTACCAAGCGGGGCCCTCACCCCTGCCTCAGCCCTGCCGGCGGTAGAACGGCAGATCCACCACGGTGAAGGGCTCCGCCTTGCCGCGCAGGTCGACCGCCAGTTCGGTCCCCGGCTCCCGGTACGCCACGTCCACCCGGGCCAGCGCGATCGGGTACCCCAGTGTGGGGCTGGGGATGCCGGAGGTGACCTCGCCGATCCGGTTGCCCTCGCCGTCGAGCACGGCATAGCCCGCGCGGGCGGCGCGGCGGCCGGCGGCCTTGAGCGCGACGATCGCCTGGCCCGAGGTGACGCCCGTGCCGGCCTCGCGGGCCGCCAGCAGGGCGTCCCGGCCCACGAAGTCCGTCTCCTTGGTCTTCAGCGGCACGGCCATCCCGACGCCGGACTCCGAGGGCAGGTGCCCCAGGTCCAGCTCGTTGCCGTACAGGGGCATGCCGGCCTCCAGGCGCAGGGAGTCCCGGCTGGCCAGCCCGCAGGGCAGCAGGTCCACGCCGGCCTGCTCACCGGCCGCGGCCAGGGCCTTCCACACGGCCGTGGCCACCGCGGAGAGCTGCTCGCGGTCCGCCACCGGCCCGATGATCAGCTCGAAGCCGTCCTCCCCGGTGTACCCGGTGCGGGCCAGGAGCACCGGCACCTCGCCGCTGGCGCCGGTGCGCACGGTGGCCGGACGGGCCGCGTAGTACTTCAGGCCAGGCAGGGCCGCCGCCTCGTCCTCGGGGAGCACCCGGGAGAGCACCCCGGCGGCCTCCGGGCCCTGGATGGCCACCAGGGCCGTCTGGGCCGACTCGTCCCGCACGGTGGCCTCGAAGCCCACGGACCGCTCGGTCAGGGCGGCCGCCACCCGGGCGGCGTTGCCGGCGTTGGGGACCACGAGGTACTCGCGGGCGGAGTCGTCCTCACCGTCGTCCAGCCGGTAGACGATGAGGTCGTCCAGGACGGTGCCGGCCTCGGTGCAGATCAGCGAGTACTTCGCCCGGCCTGGCTCCACGGCCGAGACCCGCGCGGTGAGCGCGTAGTCCAGGGCCTGGGCGGACTGCGGGCCGGTGACGCGGACCTCGCCCATGTGGGAGAGGTCGAACAGTCCGGCGGCCTCCCGGACGGCACGGTGCTCGGAGAGCTCCGAGCCGTACTTCAGCGGCATCTGCCAGCCGCCGAAGTCGGTGAACGCGGCCCCGGCCTCGGCGTGGACGGCGTGCAGGGGCGTGGTGCGGAGATCGGTGTTCGGTGACATGGTCTCTCCTGTCAGTGGGAAGCGGACGAGCTGGACTCGACGGACTCGCTGGCCTCGGCGGCGGGTGCCTCCGGGTCGGCCTCGGTGAAGGACTCGACCGGCGGGCAGGAGCAGAACAGGTTGCGGTCCCCCCACGCTCCGTCGATCCGTCCCACCGGCGGGAAGTACTTGTCGAGCCGCAGGCTCTCCACCGGGTAGGCGGCCTGGGACCGGGGGTACTCCCGGTTCCACTCGTCCGCGGTCAGCACCGAGGCCGTGTGCGGGGCGTTGCGCAGCACGGAGGCGTCCAGCGTCTGCGGGGTGGTGGCCTCCATCTCGCCGTGGATGCTGATCATGGCGTCGATGAACCGCTCGATCTCGGCCAGGTCCTCGGACTCCGTGGGCTCCACCATCAACGTGCCCGCCACCGGGAAGGCCAGGGTCGGGGCGTGGAAGCCGTAGTCGATCAGCCGCTTGCAGACGTCCTCCGCGGTGACGCCGGTGCGGGCGGTGAGCTCGCGCAGGTCCAGGATGCACTCGTGGGCCACCAGGCCGGACTTGCCCGTGTAGAGCACCGGGAAGTACTCACCGAGGCGCTGGGCCACGTAGTTCGCGTTGAGCAGGGCGTACCGCGTGGCCTCGGTGAGGCCGTCCGGGCCCATCAGGTGCAGGTAGGCCCAGGAGATGGGCATGACCCCCGCCGAGCCGTAGGGAGCGGCGGTGATGGGGTTCTCCGCGCTGGGCAGGTACGGCGTGAGGTGCTC
>DATBUG010000272.1:0-1956 GCA_036516315.1 Citricoccus sp. | reverse complement strand
CAGCTCGGCCATCCGCTCGGTGTTGAACCTCAGCGTGGCGATCATCCCGGCCACGGCCGGCAACAGCAGTTCGAGGGTGTCCGCGGCGTCGAAGACCGGTTCCTTGTCCTCCTGCAGGTCCCGGTTGTAGGCCAGCGGCAGCCCCTTGAGGGTGGCCAGCAGACCGGTCAGGTCGCCGATCAGGCGGCCGGACTTGCCCCGGGCCAGTTCGGCCACGTCCGGGTTCTTCTTCTGCGGCATGATGGAGGACCCTGTGGAGTAGGCGTCGTCCAGGGTGACGAAGCCAGCCTCCTTGGTGGCCCAGAAGATGACCTCCTCGCTGACGCGGGACAGGTCCACCCCGATCATGGCGCACACCCAGGCGAACTCCGCGAACACGTCCCGGGCGGCGGTGCCGTCGATCGAGTTCCACGCCGCGGAGTCGAACCCCAGCTCGGCCGCCACCGCGTTGGGGTCCAGCCCGAGCGAGGAGCCCGCTAGGGCCCCGGAGCCATAGGGCGACACCGCGGCGCGCGCGTCCCAGTCCACGAGGCGCTGCACGTCCCGGGCCATCGCCCAGGCGTGGGCCAGCAGGTGGTGGCTGAGCAGCACCGGCTGCGCGTGCTGCAGGTGCGTCCGGCCCGGCATCGGGGCGTACGGGTGCGCCTCGGCCTGCGCGATGAGCGCGTCGATGGTGTCGACCAGGCGGGAGGCGATGAGCCGCGCGTGGTCGCGCAGGAACATCCGGCCCAGGGTGGCGATCTGGTCATTGCGCGAGCGGCCGGCCCGCAGCTTGCCGCCCAGCTCCGGGCCCGCCCGTTCGATCAGCCCACGCTCCAGGGAGCCGTGGACGTCCTCGTCGGAGTCCGCGGCGACGTAGGCGCCGGAGACGACGTCCGCTTCGAGGCGGTCGAGCGCGTCCAGCATCTCCGTCAGCTCACCGTCGTCCAGCAGTCCCGCGGTGTGCAGGACCCGGGCATGGGCGCGCGAACCGGCGATGTCGTACCGGGCCAGGCGCCAGTCGAAGTCCGTCGACTTGCTCAGCGCGGCCAGGGCGTCGGCGGGGCCGCCGGCGAAGCGTCCACCCCACAGTGAGCCCTCGTTGGTGCCGTGGTGCTGGCGTCCGGGAGTGTTCTCAGCGGCCCCATCTGCCATGGCTCAGGCCCCGGCGCTCTCGTTGGAGAGCTTGGCCACGTCCTCGAGCGCGTCCACCGAGGCGCCACCCTGCACCCGCTGGTCGCGCTCGGTGGCGACCTTGGAGGAGAGCCCGAAGATGTCGATGAAGCCGCGCGCCGAGGACTGGTCGAAGGCGTCGCCCTCGTCATAGGTGGCCAGGCTGAAGTCGTACAGCCCGGTCTCGGAGCGCCGGCCCTGGACCGTGGCGCGGCCACCGTGCAGTTCCATCCGGATGTCCCCCGAGACGTACTTCTGCGTCTCGTCCACGAAGACGTCGAGGTTCTTCTTCAGCGGGGAGAACCACTGGCCGTCGTACACCAGCTCGGTCCAGCGCTGGTCCACGGTCTTCTTGAACCGGGCCTGCTCGCGCTCGAGGGCCACGTTCTCGAGCTCGCGGTGGGCCGTCATCAGGGCCATCGCGCCCGGGGCCTCATAGATCTCGCGCGACTTGATGCCGACGAGGCGGTCCTCGACGATGTCGATGCGGCCGATGCCCTGGGCACCGGCGCGGCGGTTCATCTCCTCGATGACCTGCAGCGGGGACAGCGACCGTCCGTCCAGGGCCACCGGGACGCCCTGCTCGAAGGTCACGGTCACCACGTCCGGCGCCGGCGGGAAGGCCGGGTCGTCGGTGTAGTCGTACACGTCCTTGGTGGGACCGTTCCAGATGTCCTCCAGGAAGCCGGTCTCCACGGCACGGCCCCAGACGTTCTGGTCGATCGAGAAGGGGTTCTTCTTGGTGGTGACGATCGGCAGCTCGTTGCGCTCGGCGTACTCGATGGCCTTGTCCCGGGTCAGGGC
>DATBUG010000271.1:0-3739 GCA_036516315.1 Citricoccus sp. | reverse complement strand
TCGCCGACGCGCGTGGCCCGCACCACCAGCCTGCCGGAGGTGTTGATGGTGGCGCCGGTGACCGTGTCCCCGGGGCCGACCTCCTCCGGTACGGACTCTCCGGTGATCAGGGAGGTGTCCACGGCGGAGGTCCCGCTGACCACGAAGCCGTCGGTGGCGACCTTCTCGCCCGGACGCACCACGAACTCGTCACCGGGGACCAGGGCGGAGGCCGGGACGGTGGTCTCGACGCCGTCGCGCAGCACCGTGGCGGACTTGGCCCCCAGCTGGAGCAGCGAGCTCAGCGCCTCGCCGGCCCGCCGCTTGGCCCGGGACTCCAGCCAGCGGCCCAGCAGCAGGAACGTGGTCACCACCCCGGCCGTCTCGAAGTACAGCTGGTGGTCGGCCATGGACTCCATGCCGGGCATGCCGCCGTGCTCCGTGCCGGCCAGGGCGGTCATGCCCGGGTCGATAAGGAGTTCGACGGTGGAGAACGCCCAGGCGGCGAGCACGCCGAGGGACACGAGCGTGTCCATGGTGGAGGCCCCGTGGCGGGCGGCCCTGGCGGCGGCGGCGTGGAAGGGCCAGGCGGCCCAGAACGTCACCGGGGTGGCCAGGGCGAGGGCGACCCAGCCCCAGTGCGGGAACTGCAGGGCCGGGACCATGGAGATCAGGAACAGCGGGACGGTGAGGACCGCGGCGCCCACCAGCCGCGGACGGATCACGTCCGCGGACGGGCCGTGCTCCAGGTGACCACCGTGCTCACCGTGTTCGGCGTGCTCATGGTGTTCGCCGTGGGCGCGGTGGTCCGGGCGCCCGTCCAGGTCATCGCGCCCGTGGTGGTCCCCGTGTCCCTCATGCTCGACGGGAGTGGTGCGGACGGTGGCCGTGTAGCCGGCGCGGTCGACGGCGGCCAGCAGCTCGTCGTCGGAGACCGCGGCCGGGGCGGTGACCGCCGCGGTCTCCAAGGGAAGGTTGACCGTGGCGCTCACGCCCTCGAGCTTGCCGAGCTTGCGCTCGATCCGCTGGACGCACGAGGCGCAGGACATCCCGCTGATGTCGAGGTCGATCCGCCGCAGGTCCTCCTCGGGGCCGGGGCCGGAGCCGTGCTCCGGGGCCGGGGCGGGGGAGCGGTCCGTGTCCACCTCAGCCCATCTCCAGTCCGGGAGTGGCGACGGCGTATCCGGCCTCCTCGACGGCGGCCTGCAGGTCCTCAGGGGCCGGCGCCCCGCCCTCCGTGGTGACGGTGGCCACCGAGGTGCCCCCGGAGACCAGCCGCACGTCCACGCCGGTCACGCCCGGCAGCTCGGAGAGCTCCTCCGTCACGCTGCGGACGCAGTGCTCGCAGGTCATGCCGTTGATCTTGACGTCGGTGGTGGTCATGGGATCCTCCTGGGGTGGGTGGTCGTGGAACGGTTCGCGGTGCGGGCCGGGGCGGCGCCGGTCAGCGCATCAGCCGCGCGATGGCCGCGCTCGCCTCGGCGATCTTGGCCTGGACGGCCTCGTCGTTGCCGTCCTGGCGCGCCTCCCGGGCGGCGTCCGCCACGCAGTGGGACATGTGGTCCTCGAGCAGGCCGAGGCTCACGGCGTGCAGGGCCTTCGTCGCGGCGGCGACCTGGGTCAGGACGTCGATGCAGTACTGGTCCTCGGCAACCATCCGGCTGATGCCCCGGACCTGGCCCTCGACCCGGCGCAGGCGCTTGAGGTACTCGTCCTTCCGCGGGCTGTACCCATGGCCGTGCTCCGGCTCGGCCACGGCACCGGCTTCCGCCTCGGTGGCGCGGGTCTCCGGTGAGGGGACGGGAGCGCCAGGGGTGATGGCTGGATGACTGCTCATGACACGAAGGTATACCCCTAAGGGGTATGCGTCAAGTACCCCCTAGGGGTATCTGGGGCGGGTCAGGCGTGCAGGTGCCGCTCGCGGTCTTGGTGTCCCGGCGGCTCCAACTGGAAGGTGCTGTGCTCCACGGCCAGGGCGAAGTGCTCGGTGACGCAGTCCTGCAGCGCCTGCAGGATCTCGGCGGTGTGCCCGTCGTCGAAGCAGCCTCGCTCCACGACCACGTGCGCGGTGAGCACGGGGGTGCCCGTGTCGATCCGGGACACGTGCAGGTCGTGGATGTCGAGCACGTGCGGTTTGCTCAGCAGGTGGCGGCGGATCTCACTCAGGTCCAGTTCCACCGGGACGGATTCCAGCAGCACGCTGCTGGCCTCGCGCAGGATCATCACGGCCCGCGGGATGATCAGCAGGCTGATCAGCATGCCGGCCAGCGCGTCGGCCTGCAGCCACCCGGTGGTGGCCACCACCACCGCGCCGACGATGACGGCCACGGATCCCAGGGCGTCGTTGACGACCTCGAGGAAGGCGGCCCGCAGGTTCAGGGAGTGCCCGCGCCCGCCGGCCAGGACCACCAGCGCCACGACGTTCCCCAGCAAGCCGACCACGCCGAAGACCAGCAGGCCCTCGGCGTGGACCTCGGGCGGCGAGGCGAGCCTGAAGGCGCCGTTGACGAGAGCGAACAGGCCCACGGCCAGCAGGATCGCGGCCTGCGCCCCGGCGGCCATCACCTCCAGTCGGGCCAGCCCCCAGGTGCGGCGGCTGGAGGCGGGGCGGAGCACGAGATGGGCGGCCAACAGGGCCATCAGCAGGCCGCCGGCGTCCGTGAGCATGTGCCCGGCGTCCACCAGGAGGGCGAGGCTGTCCGTCATCACAGCACCGATGACCTCGGCCACCAGGATGGTCACCGTGATGCCGAAGGCCACGGCCAGCCGGCTGCGCGCTGCAGTGGCGCCGTGCTGATGGGCACCGTGGTCAACCGTCATGCCGCGATCATAGGCCGCACCTCCCGTGGGCCTGCGTTCGAGCGACACCGGGGGGCCATCGAGGGATGCGAGGGCGACCGCGACGATCGGGGAGGGGGAGGGAGATCGCGAAGATCGGGGCGGTTCGAGGGGCAGGGGGCGCGAGACCTCAGGCGGCGGCCGGTGCCGGTGGTGTGGACGCCGTGCCGTCCGCGCCCCCGTCGCCGCCCGCACCGGGGGCCAGTTCGCGGACCAAGTCCCGCACGAGGGCCTCGATCTCGGAGCGGGCCCGGCGCACGTCGTCCATCGGGCGGCCGACGAGGTTGGGGATGCCCCAGTCGCGGTAGTCCTTGCCCTCCAACCGCGGGACCCGGTCGGCGCAGTCGAAGGTGATCACCACCTGGGCCGCCTCCAGGACGTCCTGCGTCAACGGCTTGGGGAACGCATGGTGCAGCGGGATGCCGATCTCCTCCATGGCCGCCAGCGCATCCTCGTAGACGGAGCCGGCCGGTTCCAGGCCGGCCGACCGCGCGGTGATCGAGCCGTCGGAGTGCTTGAGCGTCAGGGACGCCGCCATCTGCGAGCGCCCGGCATTGGCGTCGTCGACGAACAGCACCCGGGGCAGGGGTGACTCGATCGCCCCGCCGGCGATGGCCAGCGAACGGATCCGGCTCTCCGCGAAGTGCCCGGCGCTGGTGGCCAGGAAGGTCGTGACGGTCGCGCGCCGGGCGAGTTCCTCATAGGTCTCCGCCACCACGCGGTCCACGGTGGCGCGGTCCACGGCGGGGGCGTACCGCTCGTGCAGGTGCTCGGCCAGCCGTTGCAGTACGTGCTGGTCGCGGGCGCTGTGGTCCCGGGCCGCGTTCTCGAGTCCGGGCCGGATGTCAGCATCGTGGTGCATCGTCCTCGCTCCAGTTCTGCTGGCCCGGGCCGCGCCCGGCCCGAGCCTCGGATGGGTCAG
>DATBUG010000270.1:0-8534 GCA_036516315.1 Citricoccus sp. | reverse complement strand
CTGGCCGCCGAGTACCCGCAGCACACCATCTTCTGCCTCGACCCGGTGATCTGCCCGTGCTCGACCATGTACCGCATCCACCCCGGGTACCTGGCCTGGGTCCTGGAGTCCCTGCTGGCCGGCGAGGTGGTCAACCGCATCACGGTGCCCGCAGAGGTCGCCGACCCGGCGCGGGTGGCCCTGGAACGCATGCTCTCCGTGGTGCCCGCGCCCGCCCCGGGAGCGGGTGGCACACGGTGACCGCCTGGTCACAGCCCGTCCGCCGGGACCAGGTCGAACGCATCGTCGCGGCCGCCCTCGACGAGGACGCCCCGTGGGGTGACATCACCTCGGAGGTGCTGGTCCCGGCCTCGGCCACCGGCACGGCCCGGCTGGTGGCGCGGGAGGCCGGTGTGCTCAGCGGCAGCGCGGCCTTCGCCGCCGCCTTCCGGCTCGTGGACCCCGAGGTGTCCGTGAGCGCCTGGGTGCAGGACGGCGGGTCGTTCGAGGCCGGCACCGTGCTGGCGGAGGTCACCGGACCGGCCCGGTCCATCCTGCGGGCCGAGCGCGTGGGGCTGAACCTCGTCCAGCGGATGTCCGGCATCGCCACCGAGACCGCCCGGTACGTGGCGGCCGTGGCCGGCACCCCGGCGCGGATCGTGGACACCCGCAAGACCACGCCCGGCCTGCGGGTCCTGGAGCGCCAGGCCGTGCGGGACGGCGGCGGGCACAACCACCGCCACTCCCTCTCGGACGCGGTGATGGCCAAGGACAACCACCTGGCCTTCCTGGCCGGCGCCGGCCTCACCCTCACGGAGGCGCTGGTCCGGGCCCGCCACCTGCTGCCCCACACCACCCACCTGGAGGTCGAGGTGGACCGCCTGGACCAGGTCCCGGAGGTGCTCGCCGCCGGGGTGGACACCATCATGCTGGACAACTTCTCCCTCCAGGACCTGCGGCAGGGCGTAGAAATGGTCGGCGACCAGGCCATCCTCGAGGCCAGCGGCGGGGTCACCCTCGAGACGGTCGCGGACATCGCGGCCACCGGGGTGGACGTCATCTCCGTGGGCGCGCTGACCCACAGCGTGCGCGCCCTGGACCTCGGACTGGACGTGGGCACGTGATCTACCTGGACCACGCGGCCACCGCCCCGGTACGCCGGGAGGCCCTCGAGGCGATGTGGCCGTTCCTCACCGGCGAGTTCGGCAACCCCTCCAGCCACCACGGCCTCGGCGAGTCGGCCGCGGCCGGACTGGACGGGGCCCGCCGGGCCGTGGCGGCGGTGCTCGGCGCCCGGGCCGGTGGCGTGGTGTTCACCGGCAGCGGCACCGAGGCGGACAACCTCGCCGTCAAGGGCATCGCCCTGGGCGCCCCCCGCGGACGGCACCTCATCACCACCCCGCTGGAGCACGAGGCCGTGCTGTCCTCGGTGGACTACCTGGTCCGGGTGCACGGTTTCACCGCCGACCACCTCACCCCGGACGAACACGGCCGGGTGCGCCCGGAGGACCTGGCCGCGCTGATCCGCCCGGACACCACGCTGGTGTCCGTGCAGTACGCCAACAACGAGATCGGCACCGTCCAACCGATCGCAGAACTCGCCGCCGTGGCACGGGGCCACCGCGTGCCCTTCCACACGGACGCCGTCCAGGCCGCCGGCTGGCTGGAGCTGGACGTCACGGCGCTCGGCGTGGACGCACTGAGCCTGTCCGGGCACAAGGTCGGCGCCCCGAAGGGGGTCGGCGTGCTCTGGGCCGCCACCCGCCTGGCCCTGGAACCGGTGGTCCACGGCGGAGGCCAGGAGCGCGGCCGGCGCAGCGGCACCGAGAACGTCGCCGGGGCGGTGGCCCTGGCCACGGCGCTGTCTGCCGCCGAGGCCGAGCGGACCGTCGTCGGGCCCCGGGTGGCGGCGCTGCGGGACCGGTTCGTCGCGGAGGTGCTGCGCACCGTGCCCGGCGCCCGGCTCACGGGCGACCCGCGGCACCGGCTCCCGGGGACGGCGTCGTTCGTGTTCGCCGGGACCCACGGGGAGGCCGTGCTGCTCGAGCTGGAGCGGCGCGGGGTCGTCTGCTCCTCCGGCTCCGCCTGCGCCGCCGGTTCGGACGAGCCCTCGCACGTCCTGACGGCGCTCGGGCTGCCCGCCGGCCTGGCCCGCACCGCCGTGCGCTGCACCTTCGGCCCGCAGTCCACGGAACAGGAGGCGGACCTCGCCGCCCGAGCCGTCGCCGACGCCGTGGCCGCCGTGCGCGGGCTGCAGCCCACGGGCTGAACCGCGGGTCCACCGGCTGAACGCACGCTCGCCGGCGCAGCAACCTCACCGCGCCGGCGCGGTGCCGGTCGTCCGTCGTGCCCGGGGTGATTCCACCGCCACCCCGATCGCCCCGGGTCGGGGCGGCCGGACCTGTACACCTGCCCGGGCCGTGCCATACCCTGCCGTCCACGACGAACCGTGGTCCCGCCCTCCAGGTCGCCGTCCGGTGAGATGTGGTCCGGGCCTCCTTTGTGCCGACGCGCCGGCCCGCACACCGGTCCGGAGGTCGTTCCGCCGGCACCGGCGTGTCGCCCCACCTGACGCCCAGCCGTCACCCCTGCCTCGGCGCCTTTCCACTGGATGGGATAGGGTGGACGACCGTTCTTGAGTCGTCAAGTCCCCCGGCGCATGCCGTGGGGGCTCCGCAGCAAGGAAGGATCAATTGTGGCTGAGGCCGTAGCGAGCCCGGATCGCGCCCCCGGTGAGGGGCCCGGCAGGCGTGGAGGGAGCGAGCCCGACGACGCCCCGCGCGGCGGCCCCCCACGACGGGCATCAGCCGTTGACTGGCCGGTGTTCATCGGCACGAGCGCGATCATCGTGGCCTTCGTGCTGTGGGCCTGGCTGCTCCCTGGACAGGCCGAGGCGGTCATCTTCGGAGCCATGGACTGGGTGTCCACGTACTTCGGTTGGTACTACGTCCTCACCGCGGGCATCGTGGTCGTCTTCGTCATCGTGGTGGCCTTCTCCCGCGTCGGCCAGACCAAGATCGGCCCGGACCACTCCCGGCCCAAGTACAACCTGTTCACCTGGGCGGCCATGCTCTTCGCCGCCGGCATCGGCGTGGACCTGATGTTCTTCGGCATCTCCGGACCGGCCACCAACTTCCTCACCCCACCGGACGTGGAACCCCTGTCCGACGAGGCCGCCCGGATGGCCCCGTTGTGGACGATCTTCCACTACGGCATCCCCGGCTGGGCCATGTACGCCCTGATGGGCATGGCCTTCGGGCTGTTCGCCTACCGGTACCACCTGCCCCTGAGCATCCGCTCTGCCCTCGCCCCCATCTTCGGCAAGCGCATCCACGGCGGCATCGGCCACACCTTCCAGATCGCCGCGACCATCGGCACGATCTTCGGCATCGCCGTCTCCCTGGGCATCGGCGTGGTGTTCCTCAACTACGGGCTCTCGGCGATCTTCGGCATTCCGACCTCGACGGCGGTGCAGATCGCGCTGATGGCCCTGGCCGTGTTCATCACGATCCTCTCCACCGTCTCCGGCGTGGACAAGGGCATCCGCCGCCTCTCGGAGCTCAACGTCATCCTGGCGATCGTGCTGATGCTCTGGGTGCTCTTCACCGGCAGGACCCACGAGCTGCTCAACGCGCTGGTGCAGAACATCGGGGACTTCTTCTCCGGGTTCCCCTCGATGCTGTTGAACACCATGGCCTACTCCGACGGCGCCCCGGACTACCCGGCCGAACAGTGGCTCGCGGACTGGACCCTGTTCTTCTGGGCCTGGTGGATCGCCTGGGCGCCCTTCGTCAGCCTCTTCCTGGCCCGCATCTCCCGCGGCCGCACCCTGCGCCAGTTCGTGATCGGCGTGCTGCTGATCCCCTTCGCCTTCATCCTGCTGTGGGTCTCGATCTTCGGCAACGCGGCCCTGGGCTTCTTCGGGGCCGGCGAGTCGGAGTTCCTGGACCTGGCCGTCAACCAGCCGGAGTCCGGGTTCTTCACCCTGCTCGAGCAGTACCCCGGAGTGTCCTTCACCGTCCCCCTTGCCCTGCTCACCGGCCTGTTCTTCTACGTCACCTCCGCCGACTCCGGTTCGCTGGTGATGGCCAACATGACCTCCAAGCCCACCGGCAGCGACGACGACGGCCCGCCGTGGCTGCGCATCGTCTGGGCCGTGATCACCGGCGCGCTGACGCTGGCCATGCTGTTCATCGAGGGCGTCTACACGCTCCAGGCGGCCACCGTGATGATCGGGGTACCGCTGTCCGTGCTCGTGTACCTGATCATGTTCAGCCTGTGGAAGGTGCTGCGCGCCGAACGGGTGGACCTCGAGTCCCGCGAGGCCACGCTGCCGGCGCTGCTGTCCAGCCGGATCCGGGCGGACGGGGACCGCGGCCACTGGCGCCAGCGGCTGGCCCACCGCATGTCCTTCGCCTCGGCGGAGGACGCCACCGGGTTCGTCGAGGACGTGGCCGCCCCGGCCGTGGAGGAGGTCGCCGCGGAGCTGCGCTCGATGGGCACGGACGTCCACTGCGAGCGCGGCACCCACCCCGAGTCCGGGGTTCCCTACGTGGACCTGGTGGTCCGCTTCCCGGACCAGGAGGACTTCAAATATCAGGCCTACCCCGTCGAGTACGCGGTGCCCAGCTTCGCCCTGAACCTCTCGGCCGTGCGGGACACCTTCTACCGCCTGGAGATCTTCTCCACGCACGGTTCCCGCGGCCGGGACATCATGGGCTACTCCAAGGAGCAGGTGATCTCGGACATCCTCGACGCCTACGACGTGCACATCATGTACATGTCCATGACCGGGGACAAGGGCGCACCCACCGGCCCCGTGGAGGTCAGCGCCCCGCAGGAGTGGCCGGACCTCGAACCCCCGGTGACGAACACGTTGCCCGTGGTGCCGCCCGCCGGCGACCACGGCCCCACCCCCCAGCCCGGACCCCTGAAGGAGAAGCATGACTGAGACAGCCCAGCAGACCGCGACCCTGTTCATCGACGGCCAGTGGGTGGCCTCGTCCTCCGGGGCCACCCGCACGGTGACCTGCCCGGCCGACGGCAGTGAGGTCGGCGTCGTCTCCGAGGCCACCGCCGAGGACACCGAGCGGGCGATCGCCGCGGCCCGCCGGGCCTTCGACTCCCGGGTCTGGGCGGACCGTCCCGCCGGCGAGCGCGGCGACTTCCTGCTCGAGGTGGCCGAGGCCCTGCGGGCGCGCAAGGACGAGTTCGCCCGCGCGGAGGCCCTGGACACCGGCAAGCGCCTCGTCGAGGCCGAGGGTGACATGGACGACATCATCGCCTGCTTCCGGTACTTCGGGAAGATCGCCGACCAGCACCCGGGCCGCCTGGTGGACGCCGGTGACACCACGGTGATCTCCCGGGTGGTCTACGAGCCGATCGGGGTGTGCGGGATGATCACGCCCTGGAACTTCCCGCTGCTGCAGGCCGCCTGGAAGATCGCCCCGGCGTTGGCCGCGGGCAACGCGTTCGTCATCAAGCCCGCCGAGCTGACCCCGCACACCACCATCCTGATGATGGACGTGCTGGACCGGCTGGACCTGCCGGCCGGGGTCGCCAACCTGGTGCTCGGTGACGGCGGGGTGGTCGGGGCGCCGCTGTCCTCCCACCCGGAGGTGGACATGGTGTCCTTCACCGGGGGCCTGGTCACCGGCCGCAAGATCGCCGAGTCCGCCGCGGGCACCATCAAGAAGGTGGCCCTGGAGCTCGGCGGCAAGAACCCGAACGTCATCTTCGCCGACGCCGACGTCGAGGCGGCCCTGGACAACGCCCTCAACGCCGGCTTCCTCGACTCCGGCCTGGTCTGCTCGGCCGGCGCCCGGCTGATCGTGCAGGACACCATCGCCGAGCGGTTCGTGGACGACCTGGTGCGCCGGGCCGAGGGCATCGTCATGGGCGGCCCCTTCGACCAGGACGCGGAGACCGGCCCGCTGATCTCCGAGGCCCACCGGGACAAGGTCGCCGACTACGTCCAGCGCGGCATCGAGGAGGGGGCGCGGCTGCGCACCGGGGGCCACCGCGGCGGCCCCGAGCACCAGAACGGCTGCTTCTACGCGCCCACCGTGCTGGACCGGTGCACCTCGGGGATGTCCGTGGTGGTCGAGGAGGGCTTCGGCCCGGTGATCACCGTGGAGACCTTCTCCACCGAGGAGGACGCGATCCGGATCGCCAACGACACCGAGTACGGCCTGGCCGGGGCGGTGTGGACCTCGGACGCGGGCACGGCCAACCGGGTGTCCCGGCGGCTGCGCCACGGCACCATCTGGATCAACGACTACCACCCCTACCTGCCGCAGGCGGAGTGGGGCGGGTTCAAGCACTCCGGCATCGGCCGCGAGCTCGGCCCGAGCGGGCTCGGGGAGTACACCGAGGCCAAGCACATCTACCACAACACCGAACCGGCCGTGTCCCACTGGTTCCCCCGCAAGCACTGATCGAATGGAGAAGGACATCACCGTGACCGAGAAGACCTACGACTACATCGTCGTCGGCGGCGGGTCCGCCGGCGCCGTCGTGGCCGCCCGCCTCAGTGAGGACCCGGACGTGACCGTCGCCCTGCTGGAGGCCGGCCCCACGGATGTGGACAAGGACGAGGTGCTGCGGCTGAACCGCTGGCCCGAGCTGCTGGAGTCCGGACTGGACTGGGACTACCCGATCGAGCCCCAGGAGAACGGCAACTCGTTCATGCGCCATGCCCGGGCCAAGGTCCTCGGGGGCTGTTCCTCCCACAACTCCTGCATCGCCTTCCACCCGCCGGCGGAGGACATGGACCTGTGGGAGCAGCTCGGCGCCGAGGGCTGGAACGCGCAGACCATGCTGCCGCTGATCAAGCGGCTGGAGACCAACGAGAACACCGGGGAGCACCACGGCACGGACGGGCCGGTGGAGCTGATGAACGTGCCGCCGACCGACCCGGTGGGCGTGGCCCTGCTGGACGCCTGCGAGCAACAGGGCCTCCCGAAGGTCCAGTACAACAGCGGGCGCACGGTGGTCCACGGCGCCGGGTTCTTCCAGATCAACTCGAAGAAGGACGGGACGCGGTCCTCGTCCTCGGTCTCCTACCTGCACCCGATCCTGGACCGGCCGAACCTGGACATCCTCACGGACCACTGGGTCTCGCGGATCCTGTTCGACGAGGACCGGCGGGCCACCGGCGTCGAGTACCTGGACAACCCCTTCGACCGTGCCTCCACCCTGTCCGCCCGCCGGGAGGTCATCCTCTCCGCCGGCGCGATCGACACCCCGAAGCTGCTGATGCTCTCCGGCATCGGCCCGGCGGATCATCTCGCCGAGCACGGGATCGAGGTCCTGGTGGACTCCCCCGGCGTGGGGTCCAACCTGCAGGACCACCCCGAGGCCGTCATCTCGTGGGAGTCGACCGTGCCGATGACCCGCGAGGCGACCCAATGGTGGGAGATCGGCATCTTCACCGCCACCGAGGACGGCCTGGACCTGCCGGACCTGATGATGCACTACGGCTCGGTCCCGTTCGCCATGCACACCCGCCGCCACGGCTACCCGACCGCGGACGAGTCCTTCGCGCTGACGCCCAACGTCACGCACGCGAAGTCCCGCGGGACCGTGCGGCTGCGCTCGCGCGACTACAAGGACAAGCCGATGGTCGATCCCCGGTACTTCACCGACCCCGAGGGGTATGACATGGACATCGCCGTGAAGGGCATCAAGCTGGCGCGTGAGATCGTGGCGCAGCCGGCCATGCGTCAGTACGCCGGCCGCGAGCTGTTCCCCGGCGAGGACGTGCGCAGCGACGAGGAGATCGCCGAGTACGTGGCCAAGACCCACAACACCGTGTACCACCCGGCGGGGTCCTGCCGGATGGGCGCGGTGGACGACGCGATGTCCCCGCTGGACCCGCAGCTGCGGGTCAAGGGCGTCTCCGGGCTGCGCGTGGTGGACGCCTCGGCCATGCCCCAGCTGACGGCCGTGAACCCGAACATCACCACGATGCTGATGGGTGAGCGCGCCGCGGACCTGATCAAGGCCGCGGCCCGCGCCTGACCCCGGCCCCCGTGCAGAGACGGCGCCGGCGGCCCCTGGTGCGGGGCCGCCGGCGCCGTCTCGTTCAGAAGGTCTGGTACCCCTCGCGGCTCAGGTGGACGCCGTGGCCGGTCCGGGCGTTCCAGCACGTCAGCCCGTCCTGTTCCGAGGCGCAGACGTCCTCCCCGCTGGCGGCCACCTGCCCGTAGTCCAGCACCCGTGGTTCCCCTCCGCTGCGCAGATCCTCCGGGCTCGTCCCGGCGGCGTCGACGGCGGGTCGCGCGCCGCCGGAGAGATCGAACCACCATCGCGGCCCCCGGTCCGTCGACCCGTACTGGCCGCCGTCGTGATAGCTGAGCACGCCACAGCCGTGGAGATCGGACCCGAGCACGCACACGATGTTCCCGGACGGAGTCTGCAGCGCGGCCCGCTCCGTGCCGTCCGGGCCGGTCTGCGTCTCCAGTTCGACGGCGGAGTCCGGCACCGGGCCCCCGGCCAGGGGGTGCAGCGCCGTCGGCGTGGGCTCGGCGTCCGAGCTGACCGGCAGCGGGCTG
>DATBUG010000269.1:0-2460 GCA_036516315.1 Citricoccus sp. | reverse complement strand
TCTCCCGGGGCGCCGACGTCGTGGTGCCCTCCTTCTCCACGCGCAAGGTGGGCGTGCTGTGCGCGACGCTCGCGCTGGCGCGCGCTGGGCGCCTCAGCCTGGACGAACGGGTGACCGTCACCGAGGAGCTCAAGGACGGGGTGCAGGCCGGGGTGCTGCGCAACCTCGCGGCCGGGATCGAACTGAGCCTGCGGGACTGCCTGGTGCAGATGATGGCCACCAGTGACAACATCTGCACCCAGCTGGTGTTCTCGGCCCTCGGCGCCGCCGTGGACCCCGTCCTGCCGGGCACCGCCGCCGAGGATGCCGCGCTGCAGTACGTCAACGACTACTGCGCCTGGGCCGGGATGCGCGCCACCTGGCACCGTGAGACGTTCCCGCGCACCGGCGAACTGACCTGGTCCCACCCCCTGGACACCATGACCGTCACCACCGCCGCCGACCAGTGCCACCTGCTCGCCCGGCTCGCCCGTGGGACCACCGACGAGGACGCCGCCGGCCGGCTGCAGCTGACCGGCGAGGACTGCCGGTACGCCGTGGAGCTGATGCGCGGCATCTACACGCCCCGGCTGGGCGCGGCCACCGACCGGGTCCGGTTCGCGGAGAAGAACGGTCGCGGCCTGCGCTCGCTGTCCCAGGTGGGCATCGCGCTGGACGCCCGGCAGGCCACCCCGCTGGCCGCGGTGGCCGTCTACGCCGAGACCATCCCCACGCGGTTGCCGGACGGGTTGCCCGGCCGCACGGCCGTCTTCGAGGCCTTCGCCGCCGTCGGGCTCGCCGTGCAGGACGCGGTGGCGCCGCAGCTCCACGTCTGAGGCTCTGCGCCGGGCCCCTACGCCTGGGGGCCGCCGAAGGACTCCGGGTCCACGGGCCGCTGGTCCCGCGGCAGGCCCGCCACCACCAGCCGGTAGGAGTCCGTGACGAGCTCGCGCGCGAGCGCCGCGTCCACGCCCTCACCCGGGCGGACCGTGATCCAGTGCCGCTTGTTCATGTGATAGCCCGGGATGATCTGCGGGTAGGCCGAGCGCAGGGCCGTGGCGTCCTCCGGCTCGGCCTTGAGCGTCAGCACCGGATCCCCGTCCAGCTCGGTCAGGAGCATGAACACCTTGCCCCGGACCTTGTACACCTCGTGCTCCGGCCCGAACGGATGGCTCATCGCCGCACCGGGCAGTTCCTCGGCCCGATCCCGGGCCAGTGCCTGCAGCCGGTCCCCGTTCACGGCCGGCCGCCGATCGTGCCGTTGCTCATGGCTCCAGCATCCCACCCTCGCGCCGGCGGACGGAGGCCGGACGGAGACTGAGCGGTGTCCCGGGACGCCTCTAGGCTGTCCCCATGGCCGAGCAGCGTTCCCCTCGCGGCGCAGCACCGCGCACCGTCGCCCTCTCCCAGGTCCCGACGGCGGCGCCCGGGTTGCGCTTCGCCGTCTGGTTCCCCGGTGCCGCTGTCGAGGGCCCGGGCGGCGTGCGGCGGGATGCTGACGTGCGGCGGGGTGCTGACGTGAGGCGGGATGCCGGGGTGGGGCACGGGGCCGAGCACGGGGCCGAGCACGGGGCCGAGCATGAGACTGAGCATGAGGCCGGGGAGCCGCACCCGCTGGCCGGGACCGGGAAGCTGTTCCTCTCCCTGACCGTGGCCCGTCTGGCCGCCCGGGACCCGGAGCTGCTGGCGACCCCGCTGACGGTCCGCGCCGGGCACCGCGCGGTGGCGCGCACCGGCACGCTGCGGCAGATGTCCGGGGAGCTGGAGCTCACCGTGGACGACGCGATGGCCCTGGTCATCGGCACCGGTGACGGGGCCTGCGCGGCGGCGCTGCTGGAGCACCTCGCACGCCGGGGCGTCGACGTGCTGGCCGAGGCCCGCAACCTGACCGCAGTGCTCGGGCTCGACACAACGGCCCTCACCGGATTGGAATCGACCGAGCTGGAGACGACCACCCCGGACACCGGCGCACCGGAGACGGAGGCGGGTGCGAACGCGACGGAGGGTGCGGGCGTCACGGAGGACGCGAGTGGTGCACACCGCACGGAGCGCACGAACGACACCGACGTCCCTGCGGCGAGCTGGGGCGAAGGGCTGGTCGGGACCACCATGCCCGGAGACCTGTGCACCCTGCTGTGCCGCCTCGTCGCCGCCGCGAGTCCCGGTGTCGTATTCCCGGCTGGCCGGCACGACACCGCGGGGGCTGGTGCAGAGGACGGCCGGGAGGACGGTGCCGACGGGGAGGGCCGGCGCCGTGGTGGCGCAACCACCCCGGGTGCGGCGGGCGGCGCAGCCATCGCGGAGGCCGGCGACCCGCTGGGGGCCGAGGTGGCGGACCGCGTACTCGGCTGGATGGGCACGGTGTTCGAGCCGGCGGGGCTGGCCAGTGCGCTGCCCGGCGTCGGGCCGCGCACGCTGCCGCACCGCACGGTCACCGGCCTCGAGCTGTGCACACCGCCCGGGAGCGGCGGGTGGGCCTCC
>DATBUG010000268.1:0-4356 GCA_036516315.1 Citricoccus sp. | reverse complement strand
GCGGCCGCCGACCGCTACGGGATGGTAGGACGGATCACCCCCGCCGCGCCGGCGACCTTCGGGATCTGGGCCGCCGAGGCCCTGAGCGTCCAGGCACCGGACGGCCGTGTCGCGGCCTGGAGCACGGACACCCGGGCCGGGACCCCGCTGCTGCCCGTGCTCGAGGAGGGCACCGCGGCCCCGCGCTGCCGGGCCACTGTCGTGGCCGGCGCCGAGGCGTACCGCTCCTGACCTCCGGCCGGCGCCTGCGGGCGCTGCCTATACTGGACTGCCGATGCCCACGGACGACCCGAAGGATTTCCCCCGCATGCGCGTGCTCACCATCATCCCCACGTACAACGAGATCGAGTCCCTGCCCCGCACCCTCGATCGACTGCGCGTGGCCGTGCCGGAGTCCGATGTCCTGGTGGTCGACGACGCCTCGCCGGACGGCACGGGGCAGTGGGCCGACGACGCCGCGGCGGCGGACTCCCAGGTCCACGTGCTCCACCGCACCCAGAAGAACGGTCTGGGTGGGGCCTACATCGCGGGGTTCCGCTGGGGACTGGAGCGCGGCTACGACGTGCTGGTCGAGATGGACGCGGACGGCTCCCACCAGCCGGAGCAGCTGCCCCGGCTGCTGGAGGCGGTCGACCGCGCCGACCTGGTGATCGGTTCCCGGCGCGTGCCCGGGGGCAAGATGGTCAACTGGCCCGCCCACCGCAAGCTCATCTCGGCCTGCGGTTCGCTGTTCCCGCGCATCATGCTCGGCCTGAACCTCACGGACGTCACCGCCGGGTTCCGCGCGTACCGTGCGGACACCCTGCGCGCGATCGACCTGGACGACGTCCAGTCCAAGGGCTACGGCTTCCAGGTGGACATGACCTTCCGCACCGCGCTGCTGGGCAAGCGGATCGTGGAGGTGCCGATCACTTTCGTGGAGCGCGAGTACGGGGAGTCCAAGATGAGCGGCAACATCATCACCGAGGCCGTCGTCTCGGTGACCCGCTGGGGACTACAGGCCCGGTGGAACGTGCTCCAGGACAAGCTGGGCCTCTGACCGGCTGCTGCCCGACGACGCAGAAGGCCCGCATCGGACTCGATGCGGGCCTTCTGCGTAGAGGGGGGCGGGCGGGTCAGCCCACCGGCTTCTCGCCGCGGCGCTCGCGCAGCTTGTTGAGCTGGCCCTTGAGGGTCTCCTCGAGCTCCTCCACGCTGCGTCGCTCCAGGAGCATGTCCCAGTGCGTGCGGACCGGCTTGGCATCGGTCTCGTCCGGCTTCTCGCCGTCGACCAGGAAGGCCTCCTTGCCGGTCTTGGACGTCCAGGTGGCGGGGATCTCCGCATCGGTGGCGAACACCACGAAGACCTGCTCACCGTCCTCGGTGCGGTACTCGACCCGCTGGCGCGGGGCGGGCTCCACTCCGGCCTCGGACTCCATGGACTGTGCGCCCAGACGCATGCCGCGCAGGCTGCGGTCGCTCATTCGGTCTCCTTCCGGCCCCAGGGGGCGGTACGACGTCGACCCACCAGTCTACCGTGCACCGACGGGTGCCTCGGCCGGGTGGGCGGGGGTTCGCCGGTGCCAACACCTCAGGGGCGCGGTTTGTTCCCGCCACCGTCGACGTCCTCGGTTCCTCGGTCATCGGCCCCGTGGTCCGGCCGGTCCTCCTCGTGGTCCCGGCCGAGTGGTTCCTCCGAGCCCGTGGGGGAGTGGCGGGGCACCGTGGGCAGGTCCGCCGCGGCGGTCGAGGCCTGCAGGGCCCGTTCGGCGGTGTCCGAGTGCTCGTCCTCGGAGATCACGGGCGGGGCCAGCGCCTCCTCCAGGGGGGTGTCCGTGATGGGACCCAGGCCCTGACCGGCCTCGCTGAGCTCCGCGGCGGTCGTCGGGCGCGGTTCCCGGCGCTGGCTCCTGTCCCGCGGCCCCTTGCCGCCGGTGCCGTCACCGGCGCCGTGCTGGGCGGAGGAGCCCGCCGCCGGCGTGCCGGCGGAACCGGCCCCGGAGGCCCCGCCGAACGCCGCACCCATCCGGCCCAGCGCGTCGGTCAGCTCCGCGGGGATGACCCACACCTTGTTGGACTCGCCCTCGGCGATCTTCGGCAGGGTCTGCAGGTACTGGTAGGCCAGCAGGTCTGGGTCCGGGCGGCCCTCGTGGATGGCCTCGAAGACCACGTGGATCGCCTCGGCCTCGGCGTTGGCCCGCAGGACCCGGGCCTGGGCGTCGCCTTCGGCCTCGAGGATGGCGGCCTGCCGCTCACCCTCGGCCGTGAGGATCTCGGCCTGCTTGGTGCCCTCGGCGGTGAGGATCGCGGCGCGGCGGTCGCGCTCGGCACGCATCTGCTTCTCCATCGAGTCCTGGATGGAGTGTGGCGGGTCGATGGCCTTGAGCTCCACCCGGGAGACTCGCAGCCCCCACTTGCCGGTGGCCTCGTCCAGCACCCCGCGCAGCTGGTTGTTGATCGAGTCACGGCTGGTCAGGGCCTGTTCCAGGTTCATCCCGCCCACCACGTTGCGCAGCGTGGTCGTGGTGAGTTGTTCCACCGCGTGGATGTAGTTGTTGATCTCGTAGGAGGCGGCCTTGGCGTCATTGACCTGGAAGTACACCACGGTGTCGATGGACACCACGAGGTTGTCCTCGGTGATGACCGGCTGCGGCGGGAAGGACACCACCTGTTCGCGCATGTCCATGAGCGGCCGCATCCGGTCGATGAACGGGATCATGAGGGTCAGGCCGGGACCTTGGGTGCGCTGGTACTTCCCCAGCCGCTCGATGATCCCGGTCCGGGCCTGCGGAACGATCCGGACGGACCGGATCAGGATGATGGCCACCAGGACGGCGACCACGATGAGGACGATGAGGACTTCCACGCCGTCGCTCCTTCCTGCGGCCACGCGTGGCCGCCGTCGTGTCGATAACTCTGGGTCACTCGGTCTCCTGGCGCCGCGGTCGCGGCGTCAGGATCCCCCGGGAAGTCCGGCCGTGCCCGACTCCCAGTCGATGGTGGGGCGGGGGTGGATGATCAACGTGGCACCGCGGACCTCGTCGATCTCGGCCTCCGTGCCGGCCGGGATGACCGCCCCGGTCGCCGAGCGGGCCGTCCAGGACTCACCGTCCATCTTGGCCAGTCCCGCGGAGGCGTCGGTGTCCTCCAGGACGAGGACGATCCGGCCGGGGAGGGCGTCGACGTTCGTCAGTTGCTCCGCCGGTCCCTTCTTCAGGTGCCGCAGGGCGGTGGGCCGCACCGCGGCCAGCATCAACAGGGAGACCCCGGAGAACATCACGATCTGCAGCCAGGCCTCACCCCCGGCCAGCGCCGTGGCCAGGGCGGCCGCCGCCCCGGCGGCCAGCATGAGGAAGACCAGGTCCAGGATGAGCACCTCGACCACGGCGAAGACCACGGCCAGGGTCAGCCACAGCACCCACAGGTTGTCACCGACCCACTCGACCATCGTGGCCTCCTGCCCGCGCGATCTGCGCCCTCGTCTCCCATCCTGCCTGCTCGGCGCGCCATCCGACAACGTAGGTTATGCACATGCGACCTGAGCAGCTCGACCTCATCACGGCCACCGGCGCGCCCTCGCTCACTCCGGACGGCCGCCGCCTGGTGGTGGCCACCCGGCGGCCGGACTTCGGCACGGACGGGTACACGGGACAGTTGTGGCTGATCGCCACGGACGGCTCGGCACCGCCGCGCCGCCTGACCCGCGGGTACCGGGACGCCGAACCGCGCATCGCGCCGGACGGCCGGACCGTGGCCTTCCTGCGCACTCCCGCCCCGGGGGCCGGACACGCCGGGCTGGACCCGGCGTCCCCGGCGGCCTCGGCCGCACAGCTGATCCTGCTCCCGCTGGCCGGTGGGGAGGCCCGGCTGCTCACGGACCGCCCCCTCGGGGTGTCCCAGTTCAATTGGTCACCGGACTCCGCCCGGATCGTGTTCAGCGCCCCCGTCCCGGACCCGGGCCGGTACGGCACCGCGGCCGGGGTCGACGCCGCCCACGAGGACCCGCGGTTGTTCACCGGCCCGGACCACCGCCTCAACGGGCTGGGGTACACCACCGACCGCAGGCCCCAGCTCTTCGAGGTGACCGTGCCGGACCCGGACGAGGAGCCCGTCTTCGCTCCCCGGGGGCGCGCCGCGGCCGGTGCCGCAGATGCTCCGGCAGGCGCCCCCGCAGACACCGCCGCCGGAGCAGCACCCGGTGCCGTGCCCCCGCCCCGCCAGCTCACCGGTGGGGAACGGGAGGCCGTCGACCCGGTGTACGCCGCCGATGGCCGGCACGTGTTCTACACGACGTCCCCCGGCGCCGGCATGGGCCAGGACCTGCGCACCGCCATCGCGATGGTCGACGTCGAAGCGGCCGGCCCGCAGCAGCCCGGC
>DATBUG010000267.1:0-2076 GCA_036516315.1 Citricoccus sp. | reverse complement strand
CGAGCGCCGTGCCGGGCGTGCCCCGCCCACGGCCCGGCGCAGCTGGGGCACCACCACGACGGCGGCGATCAGCCCGAGTACCCCGGCCAGGGCGCACAGCACGAACAGCGTCCAGTCCGGGGCGGTCCCGGTCTGTTCCAGCTGGATGTCGTAGATGTCCATGGGTCGTCCCTCCGGTGATCGGTGTGGTCTCGGTAGCGGCGCAGGGTCCCGTGACCTCAGCGGTTCAGGAAGTGCACCAGGGTGCCGATGGCGAAGGACGAGGCCGCCAGGGAGGCGCAGGCGAACTCGATGAGGATGCCCGCCCCCATCGACTTCAGCGCCTCCCAGGACGAGCGTGCGGCGGCCCGGACGTCCCGGCGCCGGACGAGCTCGGCGAGCAGCAGGCCCACCGCGAAACCGACGAACAGTCCGATGACGGGGATGACGAACATCCCCACGACCGCGCCGATGATGCCCACGACCACCGGTCCGTGCGGGATCTGCTCGCGTCTCATCTTCCGGCCCGTGAGCACCGCCGAGGCGCTCAGGCCGGCCACGGCCAGCCCCACCCCGATCACCGCGGCCGTCCACGCGGCGGGTGAGCCGAGGATCCAGGCCCAGGCGATCAGCGTGATGATCGTCAGGATGGAGCCGGGCAGGACCGGGAAGACCGTGCCGAGCACGGCCACCGCGAGCAGCAGGCCGGCGATGACGGTGGTGATGATCTGGTAGTCCACCCCCTCAGTATGCGCGCCGGCCTGCGGACCGGTCTGCGTGCCGGTCTGCTCACCGGCCGTGGCGCCGGCGCGGTGACGTGGCACCCGAGACCGGCGCTGATCTGGCCGTTAGCGCCGAGAACCTCCCGCAATCGCCGCCGGGACGCTAGCGTCGGACCATGCTCATCGGCGTACCCACAGAGATCAAGAACAACGAGTTCCGCGTCGGGTTGACCCCGGGTGGTGTCACCGAGCTGGTCCGGCACGGCCACGAGGTCCTGGTCCAGAGCGGCGCCGGGGTCGGCTCCGGCATCACGGACCAGGCCTACACGGACGCCGGGGCCCGCCTGGCCGCCACGGCGGAGGAGGTCTGGGACCAGGCGGCGCTCGTGCTCAAGGTCAAGGAGCCGGTGGAGGGCGAGCTGCAGTTGCTGCGCCGCGGGCAGGTGCTCTTCACCTACCTGCACCTGGCCGCCTCCCCGGACCTGGCGCGGGCCGTGGTGGCCTCGGGAGCCACGGCGATCGCCTACGAGACCGTCACGCGCGGCCGGTCCCTGCCCCTGCTGGCCCCGATGAGCCAGGTCGCCGGCCGCATCGCCCCGATGGCCGGCGCCTACCACCTGACCCAGGCCCAGGGCGGTTCGGGCATCCTCATGGGTGGCGTCCCGGGCACCCGCCGCGGCCGGGTGGCGGTGATCGGCGGTGGAGTCGCCGGGGAGGCGGCCGCCCTGATCGCCGCCGGGATGGGCGCGGACGTGACGGTCCTGGACGTGAACCTGCAGCGCCTGACGGAGCTCGACATCGTGCACCAGGGCCGCTTCCGCACCATCGCCTCCTCCACCCTCAACATCGCCGAGGCGGTCACGGACTCGGACCTGGTCATCGGCTCCGTCCTGATCCCGGGCGCGGCGGCGCCCAAGCTCGTCACGGCGGAGATGGTCTCGGCCATGCGCCCCGGGTCGGTGCTGGTGGACATCGCGATCGACCAGGGCGGGTGCTTCGAGAACTCCCGGCCCACCACCCACGAGGAACCGACCTATCGCGTCGGGGAGCAGATCTACTACTGCGTGGCGAACATTCCCGGTGCCGTGCCGCAGACCTCCACCGCGGCGCTGACCAACGCCACCCTGCCGTACGTGCTGAAGATCGCCGACCGCGGCTGGCGCGAGGCGCTGCAGTCGGACCCGGGATTCGCAGACGGACTGAACGCCCACGGCGGCGTGCTCACCAACCGCGGGGTCATGGAGGCCGTGGCGGGGCCGCTCGGCCTGGACCCGCAGGCCGCCTACCGGCCGGCGTCGGAGGTCGTGTCCGGCTGAGCCCGGCGGTCCGTGGCGCACCCCTCCCCGGCCGAGGCCGTCGGGGCGCGCTCCTGACG
>DATBUG010000266.1:0-2610 GCA_036516315.1 Citricoccus sp. | reverse complement strand
TACACTCTTCGGGGCGCGGATGCGCCGATCGCCCCGCGCCCAGACAATCGAGGTCGTCCCCGCCGTGTTGCTGAATCCCGTCGTCGTGTCCGTGCTCGTGCTGGCCGCGCTGAGCCTGGCCCGCGTGAACGTCATCGTCGCCCTGCTCATCGCCGCCATCGTTGCGGGCCTGCTCGGAGGGCTCACCGTGGAGGAGACCGTGACCACCCTGGTCAACGGGCTGGGCGGCCAGGGAGAGACGGCCCTGAGCTACATCCTGCTGGGCATTCTGTCCGTCATGGTGGCCCGGTCCGGCATCACCCAGAAGCTCATCCGGCGCATCCTGCCGCACATGCAGGGCCGCCGTGCGGTGACCCTGTTCGCGATCGCCGGACTGGCCTGCCTGTCCCAGAACGTGGTGCCGGTCCACATCGCCTTCATCCCGATCCTCATCCCGCCGTTGCTGCACGCGTTCAACCGGATGGGGATGGACCGCAGGGCCGTCGCCACCGCCCTCACCTTCGGGCTCAAGGCCCCCTACATGCTCATCCCCCTGGGATTCGGGCTGATCTACCAGAACATCATCCTGGACGAGATGGCCCAGTACGGCATGCCGGTCGAACTCGGCCAGATCTCCCTGGCGATGGCGATCCCGGTGGCCGCGATGCTGATCGGGCTGATGATCTCCGTCCTCGTCACCTACCGCCGCCCGCGGGAGTACCGGGAGGCGACCGGGGACCTCGCGACCTCCGTGTTCGGGGACGTCGATCCCGCCGGGGAGGGCGGCTGGAACCGCCGCCAGATCGTGGTGCTCATCGCCCTAGCGGTGACGCTGGTGCTGCAGGTCGTGTTCGGTTCGCTGGTGATCGCCGCCCTCGGCGGCGTCCTGGTGATCTTCGTGTTCCGCGGCGAGCGCTGGCGCACCTCGGACGAACTGGCCAACGGCGGGGTCACCATGATGGGCACGATCGCCTTCATCATGCTGGTGGCCTCGGGATACTCCTCCGTGCTCTCGGAGACCGGGGCCGTAGATGAGCTCGTCACCTCGGCCACGGGCTGGATCGGAGGCAGCAAGCTGCTGGCGGCCCTGGTCATGATGGTCGTGGGCCTGCTCGTGACGATGGGCATCGGCTCGTCCTTCGGCACCGTCCCGATCCTGGCGGCGATCTTCGTCCCGCTGTGCGCCGCCGTCGGGTTCAGCCCGCTGGCCACCGCCGCCCTGGTGGGCGCCGCCGGAGCCATCGGCGACGCCGGCTCGCCGGCCTCGGACAGCACCCTGGGCCCCACCTCGGGCCTGAACGTGGACGGGCAGCACCACCACATCTGGGACACCTGCGTGCCCACCTTCGTGCACTTCAACATCCCGTTGTTCTTCGGCGGGATCATCGCCGCGATGGTGCTCTAGGACTCTCGAAGACCTCGGCACACCTCTCAGCGCACCTCGAAGTGCCCGGCCAGGTCCGCCGGGACCGCCCCGAGGTGCTCGACGTCGACGGAGCGCACCACGGCGGCCTCCGGGCCGGACCGGCACCACGCGACCATCTGCTCCACGGCGCCCTCCGGGCCGGCGAAGACGGCCTCGACCCGGCCGTCGTCGAGGTTGCGGACCCAGCCGCGCACCCCCGTCGCGGCCGCGGCCCGGCGGCACGCCGCCCGGTACCCGACGCCCTGCACCGTCCCGGTGACGACAACGTGCGTGGCCTGCATACTCGCTCCTCTCCCCATGGGGGGTCACCCGCCGCCCCGGGCGGGTCATCGCTCTTACCCTAGGGCGCGCGGCAGGGCCCGCGGGCCCGTCAGCCGGCGTTGCGCTCGCGTTCAGGAACTGATCAGGCAGGCTTGCAAGGGTGCACGGATGCGTTCTGTCCGCTCCGCACTGTCCACGACGACCGGCAAGGTCCTGGGCTTCCTGGGCGCCAGCGTCCTGGCCGGGCTCCTGGTGGCCGGGCTCGCGCTGCCCCTGGCCGTCACGGGCGGCGCCGCCGCCTCCACCGGGACCGAACTGCTGGACGAGTTCCCCGCGGAACTGCGCGAGGAGCCGATCAGCGTGCCCTCCCGCGTGCTCGCCTCGGACGGCACCGAGCTGGCCACCTTCTACGCGGAGAACCGCAAGCCGGTGAGCCTCGAGGAGATCAGCCCGGCCATGCGGGACGCGATCGTCGCGATCGAGGACGAGCGGTTCTACGAGCACGGCGGGGTGGACCCGGAGGGGATCGGGCGCGCGCTGGTGACCAACGCGTCCTCGGGGTCCCAGCAGGGTGCCTCCACCATCACCCAGCAGTACGTCAACAACATGCTCATCAACGCGGACATGCTCCGCGGCGCGGAACGGCTGACGATCTCCGGCACGAAGACGTACACGGACAAGCTGCGGGAGATGAAGCTGGCGGTCTCGGTGGAGCAGGAGATGACCAAGGACGAGATCCTCGAGGGCTACCTGAACATCGTGCTGCTGGGCGGGCGCAACTACGGCGTCGAGGCGGCCGCGCGGTACTACTGGGGCGTGCCGGCCTCCGAGCTGACCATCGCGCAGTCCGCCACGCTCGCCGGCCTGGTGAAGTCGCCGAACGGGTACAACCCGGAGACCCACCCGGAGGAGGCGCAGCAGCGCCGCGACGTGGTGCTGGGCTC
>DATBUG010000265.1:0-1556 GCA_036516315.1 Citricoccus sp. | reverse complement strand
TCGAAGGCGGCGATCTCCTCGAGCACCGGCCGCGGGTCCTCGTACCGGGTCCACAGGCCCTCGAGGTTGAGCACGCCCATGCCGCCGAGCTTGCCCAGGGCGATCGCGGTGTCCGGGCTCATCACGGAGTCCATGGGGGCGCCGATGACCGGCATGCCGAACTTGAAGGCGTCGATCTGCCACTCGGTGGAGACGTCCTCGGGGTCCCTGGTGCGCCGCGTGGGCACCACGGCGATGTCATCCAGTGCGTATGCCTGACGTCCCCGCTTGCCGCGGCCGATCTCGATCTGCTGAGTCACGGTTTCCAGCCTAGTGCAGGTGGCGGACCCGTTACGGACGCACGTCGGACCACCCGCAGGTGCGCCAGCCCGCTGAACACCACGCCCCCGGAACCGGCGGACGGTTCCGGGGGCGTGTCAGCCGGCGGCCGGGACGGACCCGGTCAGCGGCTGCGGTAGTTCGGGGCCTCCACGGTCATCATGATGTCGTGCGGGTGGGACTCCTTGAGCCCGGCGGAGGTGATCCGCACGAAGCGCCCGTTCTGCTTCAGCTCCTGGATGGAGCGCGCCCCCGTGTAGAACATGGTCTGGCGCAGGCCGCCGACGAGCTGGTGCACCACGGCGGACAGCGGGCCGCGGTAGGGCACCTGGCCCTCGATGCCCTCGGGGATCAGCTTCTCCTCGTCCGGCACGTCCGCCTGGAAGTAGCGGTCCTTGGAATAGGAGCGCTTGCCCGAGCGGGTCTGCATGGCACCCAGCGAGCCCATGCCCCGGTAGGCCTTGAACTGCTTGCCGTTGTAGAAGACGAGGTCCCCGGGGGACTCGGCGGTGCCGGCCAGCAGCGAGCCGAGCATCACGGAGTCGGCACCGGCCACGAGCGCCTTGCCGATGTCCCCGGAGTGCTGCAGGCCGCCGTCGGCGATCAGCGGGACGCCCGCCGGGATGGTGGCCTTAGCCGCCTCGTAAATCGCGGTGACCTGCGGGACCCCGACGCCGGCCACCACGCGGGTGGTGCAGATCGAGCCCGGCCCCACACCGACCTTTACGGCGTCGGCGCCGGCGTCCACGATCGCCTTGGCCCCGGCGTAGGTGGCGGCCTGGCCGCCGATGATGTCCACGTGCTGCGAGGCCGGGTCCTTCTTCAGGCGCGCGATCATGTCCAGCACGCCCTGGGTGTGGCCGTTGGCGGTGTCCACCACGAGCACGTCCGCGCCGGCCTCGACCAGCGCCATGGACCGCTCGTAACCGTCCCCGAAGAAGCCCACGGCACCGCCCACGCGCAGCCGGCCCTCCTCGTCCTTGGCGGCGTCCGGGTACTGCTCGGCCTTGTCGAAGTCCTTGACGGTGATCAGACCCTGCAGCTTGTCCTGCTCGTCCACCAGCGGCAGCTTCTCGATCCGGTGCTCCGAGAGCAGCCGGACGGTCTCCTCGCGGGTGATGCCGACCTTGGCGGTGATGAGCGGCATCCGGGTCATCGCGGACTCCACGGTGCGGTGCTCGAACTCCGCGCGCGGGATGAAGCGGGTGTCCCGGTTGGTGATGATGCCCAGCAGGGTG
>DATBUG010000264.1:0-4040 GCA_036516315.1 Citricoccus sp. | reverse complement strand
CCCCCCGGTGGCGCACCACGGTCTAGGGTGTCCCTATGTCCTCTCCCTCCGCGCCAGGCGCGTCCCGGTCCCTCCGGAAGTCGGTCACCACCACGGGGTTGTTCCTGTTCATCCTGGGTGACGTCCTGGGGGCCGGGGTCTACGTCCTGGTCGGCGAGGTGGCCGCGATCTCCGGCGGGGCGGTCTGGATGCCGCTGGTGGCGGCGCTCGTCCTGGCCCTGCTGACCGCCGGCTCCTACGCCGAGCTGGCCACCAAGTACCCGAAGGCCGGCGGGTCCTCCCACTACGCCACGCGTGCCTTCGGCCCGTTCACGGGGTTCCTCATCGGGTTCTGCATGCTCTCGGCCGGCATCGTCTCGGTCGGTGCCCTGGCCCTGGGCTTCGCGGGCGACTACCTGACGGAGTTCGTCACCCTGCCCACGGCACTGGTGGTGCTGCTCTTCCTGGGACTGCTCGCGGCGCTGAACGCCCGCGGGATCTCCGAGTCGATGGGGGCCAACCGGGTGGCCACGATCATCGAGGTCTCGGGCCTGCTGCTGGTCATCGTGCTCGGCGTGGTGGTGCTCGCCCGCGGTGAGGGGGACCTGGGCCGGCTGGTCGAGCTCGGCACCCCCGAGAACGGGCCGGTCTCGGCCGTGCTGGCCGGCACCGTCCTGGCCTTCTACTCCTACGTGGGCTTCGAGACGAGCGTGAACATCGCCGAGGAGACCAAGGACCCGGCCCGGTCCTACCCGCGGGCCCTGTTCGGCGCCCTCACCGTCGCCGGCGTGGTCTACGCCCTGGTGGGGGCGGCCGCCTCCGCCGCGATCCCCACGGAGGAGCTCGCGGCCAGCAGCGCGCCGCTGCTGCAGGTGGTCCAGTCCGCGGGGATCGTCCCGCCCATCCTGTTCAGCGCGATCGCCCTGGTGGCCGTGGCCAACGGCGCCCTGCTCACCGGCATCATGTCCTCCCGCCTGGCCTACGGGATGGCCAAGGACGGTCTGCTGCCGCCCGTGCTGTCCCGCTTGCTGCCCCGCCGGCGCACGCCGTGGGTGGCCATCCTGGTGACCACCGCCCTGTCCCTCGTCCTGGCCCTGACCGGCACCCTGGACATCCTGGCCAGCACCATGGTCCTGCTGCTGCTGGTGGTGTTCGCCGCGGTCAACTCCGCCGTGCTGGTGCTGCGCCGGGACACCGTGGACCACCGCCACTTCCGCGTTCCCGCCGTGCTGCCCGTCGCCGGGCTGGCCTCCTGCGTCGCGTTGGCCACCCAGGTGGAGTGGGAGGTCTGGCGGCTCGGGCTGCCCTTCCTCGCCGGGGCGGCCGTCCTCGCCGGGATCGCCGCCTGGCGCCACCGGCGGGCCCGAGACACCCAGCACGCCGGTGATGCAGGTGACACCGGTGACGACCAGCCCGCGCCCGCCGGCGGCGCCCCCACCACCGCCCCTGACCACGCCACCGCGACGGAGACCGCACCCGACACCGCGACCGACACCGCGCCCGACGCCGGACGGGACGCGGCCCGCTGACCGGGCCGGTACGCGCCCCGGCCGCATCCGGGGGATGATGGGGGCATGCGCCTGTGGACCCTGCACCCGAGATACCTCGACCGGCCGGGCCTGACCGGCGGCTGGCGGGAGGCCCTGCTGGCCCAGGCCGTGCTGGCCGGGCGCACTCGGGGCTACCGCTCCCACCCCCAGCTGGTGCGCTTCCGCCGTCACGCGGACACCCCGGCCGCCGTCGGGGCCTACCTCGCCGCCCTGGCCGATGAGGCCGAGCGCCGCGGCTACCGTTTCGACCGGTCCAGGATCGATTGCCCCCCGCTGACCCCGTCGGCGGGGAACGGCGCCGAGGACCCGGCGACCGGACCGGCGGTCCGGCTGATCCCGGTCACCGAGGGCCAGGTCGCCTACGAGTGGCAGCACCTGCTGGCCAAGCTCGCCGAGCGCAGTCCGGAGCACCATGCCGCCGTCCGCGACGTCGCGGTGCCCGAGGTGCACCCGCTGTTCCAGGTGGTCCCCGGGCCTATCGAGGACTGGGAGCGCCAGACAGCCGCTGCGCCCAGCGCTCCCAGGGCTGCGACTCGCTGAAGTTCAGCTGCAGGGTGCGCCGGGCCCGGCCGAAGCGGCGGACCAGCTGCGCGCCGCCCCGCAGGGACCGGGCGGAGACGCCGACCACGAGACGGGGGTCGACGCTGACCTGCTGCCCCGGGCCCAGGGCCAGGGCGAGGTCCATGTCGTCGTGCACCTCGCGGTCCCAGCGGTGCACGCGGTCCCGGACGCCCTGCCAGGCCGTGCGGCGCAGCGCCATGTTCGATCCCCACAGCACGGGACCGGCCGCCGCCGCGTGGCCCAGGGTGTAGTACGCGCCGAGATACAGGGCGGCCACGGGCACGCCCACGGCCCGGGGCAGGTCCTCAAAGACGCCCCACCCTGTGATGGCCACGGCGGAGGGCCGGCGCTCCAACCCGTGGGCCACCCGCTCCACCCAGTCGGGCGGTGGGACCGAGTCGGCGTCCAGCCGCGCGATGACCGGGGTGCGCGCCGCGTCGTACCCGGCGGCGGCCGCCGCCCAGATCCCGATCCGCTCCTCGTGGACCACGGTGGCCCCCCAGCTCCGGGCGGTGGCGGCCGTGCCGTCCGTGGAGGCGTTGTCCACCACGATGACCTCGGCTGGGAACCGCGTCTGCCGCGCCAGGGCGTGCAGGCAGCGCTCCAGCAGCACGGCGTCGTCGCGCGCGGGGATCACCACGGTCACCTCGAGCCCCCGCCGGCCTGCCGGGTCCGGGGCGGGGCCCCGGGGCGCGTGCTCGGTCATCGCGTCCCTCCGTCCGTGGTGAGCCGGCGGTAGAGCACCCCGCCGGCGGCCGCCCCGGCCAGGCCGGCGGCCAGGTCCCCGACCGTGTCGTCGTACCCGACCTGGATGGCCGGGTCGAGGTAGGTGTGCCCCACCCACTCGCCGAACTCCCAGGCCACGGCCAGCAGCACGCCCAGGGCGGTGGTCAGCAGCACCGTGCCGGCCGCACCGGGCCCGGCGCGCAACCACCCGGCCCGGTACACGGCGGTCGTGGACAGCACCGCCAGCAGACCCGTCACCGCGAAATGCGCGAGCACGTCCAGCCAGGAGACGAGCTGGTAGGCGTCGGTCATCGCGGCCCAGGCCGCCGCCAGCAGGGACACGGCCGTCCCGGCCTGCACGGCCGCTTGCAGCGGGACGAGCCGGACGACGACCTGCCCGAGCAGCACGAGGGCGAAGAGGGCGACGGCTACGACCCCGTCCAGGGTCCCTGCCACCAGGCTGAGCACGGTGAGGACCGCGGCGACATCCGCCACCGGGCCCGCCACCCGTCCACCGACCTTCAACGCCCGCCAGTGGGCCGCCCACCGGGGCGCGGTCCGGGTCCGCTCAGCCACGCAGGCCGATCCAGATGAACAGCAGCGTCAGCAGGAACCCGGTGACCTGGTTGAGCCAGAGGAACCGCCGCCAGCCCGCGTTGGCCGCCTCGCACTCCTCGTCCGGGAGTGAGCGGAAGGGCAGCAGGCTGAGGATGTAGGGGACGGCCAGCAGCCCGGCGAGCGCCCCGGGCCAGCCGGCCAGCAGCACCACGAGGCCCGCCCCCGCGTAGAGGGCGACCGCCACGCGCACGGTGGCCGCCGCGCCCAGCACCGTGGCGATCGAGCCGATGCCGGCCTCGCGGTCCGCCGTGACGTCCTGCACGGCGCCGAAGGCCTGCGAGGCCATGCCCCAGAGGAAGAAGGCCCCGAGCGCGGCCACCGCCGTCAGGGTCCACGTCCCACCGGCCAGGGCGAGACCGAAGGCGGCCGGACCCACGAAGTGCGTTGAGGAGGTCATCGAGTCCAGCACCGGGCGTTCCTTCAGCCGGATCCGGGGGGCGGAGTAGCCGATCACGGCCGCCAGCGTCACGGCCAGCACCAGGGACGAGACGGTATCGCCCAGGACCACCAGCGCCACCACGAACGGTGCGGCCAGCAGGCCCGAGGCCCACAGGGTCACCCCGTGCCAGCGGTCGGAGAGCACGATGCCCTCGATCCCGCCCTTGC
>DATBUG010000263.1:0-3558 GCA_036516315.1 Citricoccus sp. | reverse complement strand
CGCAAGCTCGCCAAGGACCTCGGCCTGGACCTGGCCACCGTCCCGGGCACCGGCCCGGGCGGGGTGGTCACCCGCGAGGACGTCACCCGGGCCGCCGGAACCGCCCCGTCCGCCGAGCCCGCGGCCACGGCGTCCCCGGGGGCGTGGACCCTGGGCGGGCGGCCCCGCACCGAGGAGGAGCCGATCCGCTCGGTGCGCAAGGCCACGGCCGCCGCGATGACGGCCAGCGCGTTCACGGCACCGCACGTGACGGAGTTCCTCACGGTGGACGCCACGGAGGCCCTCGAGCTGCTCGCCGAGCTCCGCGAGCAGCGGGACTTCCGGGACCTGAAGCTGACGCCGCTGACCCTGGTGGCGCGCGCGGCCTGCCTGGCCCTGGAACGCACCCCGGAGCTCAACGCGCGGTGGGACGGGGAGAACGGGCGCATCATCCGGCAGAACTACGTCAACCTGGGGATCGCCGCGGCCACGCCGCGCGGGCTCATGGTCCCCAACGTCAAGGACGCCCAGGCGCTGGACCTGGCGGAGCTGGCCCGTCAGGTGGCCCGGCTGACCGGGGCGGCGCGTGAGGGCGCGCTGACGCCGGAGCAACTGACCGGCGGCACGTTCACGCTGACGAACGTCGGGGTGTTCGGGGTGGACGCGGGCACGCCGATCATCAACCCCGGGGAGGCGGGCATCCTGGCCGTGGGCCAGGTGCGACGGATGCCGTGGGAGCACCGCGGGGAGATCGCCCTGCGGCAGGTGGTCACCCTCTCCCTGTCCTTCGACCACCGTCTGGTGGACGGGGAGCAGGGATCGCGGTTCCTGGCGGACGTGGGCGCCGTGCTGCGGAGGCCCGGGATGGCCCTGGCGCTGTTCTGAGGGACGCGGAGAGGGGGCGGGGCGTGGTCAGCCGAGCTGCATGATCAGCTCGGTGACCACCTCCGACCGGGCGTTGGAGAAGGTCTTGTCCTCGCCCACCACCGCGAAGCCCCGGCGGGTCAGGATCTTCTGCGACCCGACGTTGTCCGCGGGCACGTGCGCCCGGATGGGGCGGTCGGTGAAGGAGGCCAGGAACGCGTCCACGGCCGAGGTGGTGATGCCCTGGCCCCAGAACTCGCGCGCGGTCCAGAAGGACAGCTCGGGCATGGCATCGAGCCCGGAGACGATCAGGGCTCCGGCCACCCGGCCGTCCTCCTCGATGGTCCAGACCTGGGTGTCCTCGTCGTTGAGCAGCCGTGACCAGTGATAGTCGAAGACCCCGCGGTCCTGGGGATTGCGCGGGGCGAAGGCGGCCATCAGGTTGGCCTCGGGATCCTGCTGGTGCTCGAAGAAGCGGTCCAGGTCCGCGGATCGGACTTCACGAAGTTGCACGGGACAGTGACCTCCTCGTCACGGGTAGCCGCCGGAACCGGCGTTCGCTCGGTCCCACTGTACGCGGTGTCACAGCCCGCACCGCGCGCGACGGGCCCTGCGCGGAGTGCGGGACCTCGACAGTGGGTGCCTTTTGTGACTACGATCACTCCTGGTTCGGTTACTAATCATTCACTGAGTTCACCGTCGCCAGGGAGGCCACGTCATGACCACCGCTGCCCAGTCCGCCCGGGGCGCGCTCGCCGGCCCGGAACTCGACGAGGACTACCGCGACCTCGTGGCGACGGTCCGGGAGTTCGCCGACGAGGTCGTCGCGCCGGTCTCGGCCGAGCTCGACGCCCGGCACGAGTTCCCCTACGAGATCGTGCGGCAGATGGGGGAGCTGGGCCTGTTCGGGCTGCCCTTCCCGGAGGAGTACGGCGGCATGGGCGGGGACTACTTCGCCCTCGCCCTCGCGCTCGAGGAACTGGGCCGCGTGAACCAGTCCGTGGCCATCACCCTGGAGGCCGGGGTCTCCCTCGGCGCGATGCCCCTCTACCGGTTCGGCACCGAGGAGCAGCGCGCCCAGTGGCTGCCGGACCTCGTCGCGGGCCGCCGGCTGGCCGGGTTCGGCCTGACCGAACCGAACGGCGGCTCGGACGCGGGGGGCACGCAGACCACCGCCACGCTGGCCGACGGCACCTGGACGATCAACGGCGCCAAGGAGTTCATCACCAACTCCGGGACGGACATCACCAGCCTCGTCACGGTCACGGCGGTCACCGGGACCACCCGGGGACGCGACGGGGCCCCGGCCAAGGAGATCTCCACCATCCTGGTGCCCTCCGGGACGCCGGGGTTCACGGTGGGCCAGGCCTATGACAAGGCCGGCTGGAACTCCTCGGACACCCACCCGCTCTACCTCGACGACGTCCGCGTGCCGGAGTCCCACCTGCTGGGGGAGCACGGGCGCGGCTACGCGAACTTCCTGTCCATCCTCGACGAGGGGCGCATCGCGATCGCCGCCCTCGCCACCGGGGCGGCCCAGGGCTGCGTGGACGAGTCCGTGGCCTACGCGAACACCCGCACGGCCTTCGGGCGGCCGATCGGCAAGAACCAGGGCGTGTCCTTCAAGATCGCCCGCATGCAGGCCCGGGTGCACACCGCCCGGCTGGCGTACTACGAGGCGGCCGCGAAGATGCTGGCCGGCAAGCCGTTCAAGACGGAGGCCGCGATCGCCAAGCTCGTGGCCGGTGAGGCGGCCATGGACAACGCCCGGGACGCCACGCAGGTGTTCGGCGGCTACGGCTTCATGAACGAGTCCCTGGTGACCCGCCACTACCGGGACTCCAAGATCCTGGAGGTCGGGGAGGGCACCACCGAGGTCCAGTTGATGCTCATCGCCCGCGCGCTCGGGCTCTGAGGCCCGGGGAACCCGGCCCGCCACCCGCGGGTCACATCTGTGAGCCAGCTCACGTCTCTGGCTAGGATGGCCGAGGCACACTCGCTGGAGATTTCCTTCCATGCCGATCTGACAAGGGGGCTTTTCCATGTCATCACCACCCAACTCACCACCACCCACTCCCGACCTCGCCGACAACGGCCACGTCGACTTCCGCGCCGTCCAGGCCACCGGCCAGTTCCAGGCGCTGCGCCGGACCCACCGGAGCTTCGTCTTCCCGTGGACCGTGGTCTTCATCGTCTGGTACTTCCTCTACGTCATCCTGGCGGCCTACTTCCCGGAGTTCATGGCGATCAAGGTCCTCGGGAACATCAACCTCGGCATCGTCATCGGACTGCTGCAGTTCATCTCCACCTTCGTCATCACGGGCCTGTACGTGAGCTTCGCCAACCGCCGGCTGGATCCGAAGGCCACCGCCATCCGTGAGGAACTCGAGGCCCTCGATCCCTCCATCGCCAACCAGAGCCTCGCCGAGGGAGGAAAGCCGTGAACCCCATCCCCGTCCTCGCCACCACCGCCGAGGGGACCAACGTCGGTGAGCCCTGGCTGAACATCACGATCTTCGGGCTGTTCGTCGTCATCACCCTGGTGATCGTGCTGCGGGCCTCCAAGAACACCAAGACCGCGGCCGACTACTACGCGGGCGGCCGCTCCTTCTCCGGGACCCAGAACGGCACCGCGATCGCCGGGGACTACCTCTCGGCTGCGTCCTTCCTCGGCATCGTCGGGGCCATCGCCGTGAACGGCTACGACGGCTTCCT
>DATBUG010000262.1:0-2572 GCA_036516315.1 Citricoccus sp. | reverse complement strand
GAGCTCGGCCTGCTGTTCGGCGGTGACCTGGTCGTAGAGCACGAACCCCTCCTCGAGGCTGCCGTACTCGGCCAGCAATCCCTCCAGTGCGTCGTACTCCTCCTCGATGGTGGCGACCAGGTCCTGGCCCTGCTCACCCTTGCGCTCGGCGATGGGCGCCACGAGGTCGAAGGCGATGCGCGAGCCCTCGACGTTGGCCTGGAAGTCCCACAGGTCGTAGTGGGACCACCAGTCCTCCTCCCCGGTCACCTTGGTCACCGCCACCTCCTCGAGCAGGGCGATGGCCCCGTTCGAGACGGTGCTGATGTTCATCTGCTGGTCGGCGGCGAAGCCCTCGTCGTGCACGGTGTCGTACAGCTGCTGCACGTCGGCCACGAGCTGGGCGCCGATGCGTTCCCGGTCCTGCGGGGTGCTCGGGCTCCAGTGCTCGTCCGCCGGGGAGCCGTCCGCGTTGAGGTCACCCTCCTGCGGCGGCCACAGGTCCTTCTCGATCCGGTGGAAGCCGAGCCACTCGGTGAACGTGGGGTCGTCGGCACGCAGCTCGGCGGCCTCCGCGAGGTAGTCGACCTCCCGGTAGTCGATGCGCGGGTCGAGGGTCCCGAGGGCCTCGGCGATGGGCTCGATCCGCTCGTAGTTCACGCGCGTGGGGGCGTAGAGCTCCCGGGCCCGGTCGTCGTCGCCGTCCCTGTAGGCCTGGGCGAACTCCTCGACGTGGGGCACCAGCGCGGCCACCTCGTTCTTGACGAAGTCCACGTACGCGTCCACGGCGTCGGCGTACAGCTCCTCGTCCTCGCCGGCCAGTTCCACGGGCTCGCCGGTGACGGTGAACGGCGCCTCGCCGACGTTCGCCCCCCGCAGGCCCGGCTTGCACGCGGTGAAGTAGTCCCCGGGCTGCAGTGAGACCGTCAGCTGGGCCGAGGCCCCCGGGGCGATGTTCTCCTGCTCGGAGACGATGCGCAGTCCGTCCTCGCCCAGCAGGTAGAACTCCGTGACCCGGGCACCGTCGTTGGTGACCGTGAAGGTCGTCGTGCCGCTCTCGGTGGTGTCTGCCGAGACCTCACAGGCCTCGTCCGTGGACGAGACCTGGATCCCGTCCGCCTCGCCGGAGGCGGCGTTGGGCGTGCAGGCCGCCAGGGCCAGCACGGCCACCAGGCCGAGCGCGGCCCGTGGTGTGGTGAGGGTGGTCATGATGCTCCTTCTGCTGGCACGGGGGACGGAGTGTCCGCCGGGACACCGGACCGGTCCCCGGCGGGGACGGGGGAGGTGGCCGTGGCGGCGGGCGCGGACATCGGGCGGGACGGTGGCCCTGCGGTCTGTCCCGGCACCTGCCCGGGCGTCGGCGCTGGCCCCTGCCCCGGTGCCGGGCCGGACGATTGCTGGTCGTCTCGGCGTGGCCGGCGCAGGCGCCGTGCCCGCCGGATGAACGGGGGGAAGACGGCCAGCCAGTAGGCGGCCCAGGCGGTGACCTCCAGCCAGGTCATCATCGGGGCGAAACCGATGGTGCCCTTCAGCAGCGTGGCCAGGAAGCCGGCCGGGGCGATGACGTGCTCCACGTTGAAGGCCCATCCGAAGGGATAGGCGGCGCCCCAGAACGGGTAGTCGGCGAACCCGGTCAGGACCTCGCCGGTCCGGGGGTGCGTGGGGGAGACCGGCGCGCCGGAGAACGGCCCGGGCAGCACGGCGGCCTCCTGCAGGTCGTGGACGCCATAGGCGAGGATGCCGGCGGAGACGATGATCAGGAACACGCTGGACCAGGTGAAGAAGACGCCCAGGTCGATCCGGAGCGCCCCGCGGTACAGGCCGTAGCCGAGGACGGCGGCGGCAGCGATGCCCAGCAGCGCGCCGGAGAGGGCCACCAGGCTCCCCGCCCAGCCCCAGAGCATCAGGGTCGTCTCCACGCCTTCCCGGCCGACCGCGAGGAAGGCGATCCAGAACACGGCTGCCCCGCCCCCGGCGAGCAGGGCGCGGTCCATCCCGCCCTCCAGTTCCGCCTTCATCCGCCGCCCGGCGCCCATCATCCAGAACACCATCCAGGTGACCATTGCGGCGGCGAGGATGGACATGGTGCCGCCGAGGACCTCCTGGGCCTGGAAGGTGAGCCGGTAGCGCCCGAAGGTGGACACGGCCCCGATCGTGGCGGTGAGCACCACGGCCACGCCGACGCCGTACCAGATCCTGCGGCGGGCGTCGTCGCGACCGGTCCGGCGGACATAGGCCAGGAGGATGCTGAGGATCAGCGCTGCCTCCAGGCCCTCCCGCAATCCGATGAGCAGGGCGGCAAGGAACATGGCTACCGGCTGTCTCGTCCACGGTGGCCGGGGTCCAGGCCGGGGCCGCGCGGGCGGTGAAGAGGATGTGTCTGACGGTATTACTAAGGTAAGGCGTGCCTAACCTAGCACCGCACCCGGCGGCCGGGAAGACCCCGAACGGCTACACTCTTCGGGGCGCGGATGCGCCGATCGCCCCGCGCCCAGACAATCGAGGTCGTCCCCGCCGTGTTGCTGAATCCCGTCGTCGTGTCCGTGCTCGTGCTGGCCGCGCTGAGCCTGGCCCGCGTGAACGTCATCGTCGC
>DATBUG010000261.1:0-3093 GCA_036516315.1 Citricoccus sp. | reverse complement strand
GGAGCAGGCCCTGGACGAGCACGAGCGCATCGTGGACTGCATCCGCGAGCGCGACGCCGAGGCCGCGCGCGAGGCCATGCGCGCGCACATGACGATCGCCCGGACCCTGCGCCTGGCGATGTTCCAGGACGCCGCGCGGCGATAGGGAGTCCGGGGCGTCCGGGACGTCCGTCCGCGGCAGTGTGCTCGGGCTGGTGGACGTGCTGGCCGCCGGACCGGTCAGGCGCCGGCGGCGCGGCGCACCAGGTCCGCCATGGCCCCGGGGTCGTCGGCGTCGACCACGGGGAACCCGGCCCCGGCCTCGCCGACCCAGTGCAGCTCGATCCCCGGGTTGTGCACGTCCGAGCCGTCGGCGAGGAACCAGTGCGGGCTGCCCTGGACCTGCTCGCGCTGGGCCCGGTAGTCGGCCATCATCGCGCCGCGAACCCGCTCGTCCTCCAGGGCGGCCTGCAGCGACGGTGCGTCCACCGCCGGGCACCCCTCGGCGATGCCGACGATCTCGTGCAACAGGGTGATGGGCCGGGAGTCCCGGAAGAAGGCCAGCCGCAGGGCCATGTCGAGTTCCTCTGCTGCGGCCGGGGACTGGGCCTTGGCGTCGAGGTACCGCTTGGGGATGGGGAACCGATTGACGTCCTCCAGCAGGAACAGCCGGTGATCGACCCGTACGGCATCGGTCAGGCCCGCCTTCTCCCGCTCCTGGTAGAACCGGTGCAGTGACAGGGTGGACCGACCGGCCTGGGCATGACGGCGGGTGCGGCCGGAGCACGCGGGGGCGGACCCGCCGGGATCAGCAGAGTGCAGGCCCTGTGTCCGGGCCGGGCCCCGGACCTAGGCTGGGCGCACCGCACACCAATTCGTCTACGAGGAGTCGATCATGGCTGTTTGCGATACCTGCGGCAACGACTACGACAAGGCCTTCACCGTCACCATGGGTGACCGGCAGGGCACCTTCGACAGCTTCGAATGCGCCGCCCATGCCCTGGCCCCCACCTGCGCGCACTGCGGATGCCGGATCCTGGGCCACGGCGTCGAGGTCTCCGGCACCATCTACTGCTGCGCGCACTGCGCCGAGCACGCTGGCGACCACGGCGTCACCGATCGCGCCTGATCGCGGTCACCGGTCACCGCACCGGGCGCCGGCGTCCGGCCGGCCCGAGGGTCAGGGCGCGGGCGCGCTGCAGGCGAGGACCCCGCCCTGGGGGTCCGCGATGACGGTGTTGCGGAAACCGGGGGTGTCGAACGGCGGGATGACGGCGGCCCCGCCCAGTGCGGTGGCCCGCTCGGCGGTGGCGTCGGCGTCGTCCACCGCGATGTTGACGCTCCAGTGTTCCGGGGTGTCCCCCTCGGCCGCGGCGAGCAGGCCGATGACCTGGCCGTCGAGGTACCACCGGGAGAACGGTTCTCCGGTGCCCTGGTGCAGTTCCCAGCCGAAGACGGCGTGGTAGAAGCGCTGTGCCCGCCGGGGCTCCGCGCTGTGCAGGGAGGTCATGGCCCAGGTGCCGGACTCGCCGACGAGTTCGGCACCGGCGGCTTCCCGGATGCCGAACGGGACACCCGCGGCATCGCCCAGGACCGCGACCTTGCCCTCCGGACCACGGTCCAGGGGTGCCTGCAGACAGCTGCCACCGGCTGCCTCGGCGCGCGCGATCGCCGCGTCGACGTCCTCGACCCGGACCTGCATCATCCACGCTGCGGGGAATCCTTCGGGCGCCTGCCCGATGCCGGCCACCCGCTGGCCACGCTGGTGTGCCAGGTAGTACTCGTCGGTCTCCTCGCTCCCGGGGCCTGTCACCGGGACTTCGTGGACGTGCCAGCCGAACATCGACTCGTAGAACCGGGCCGCGACGTACGGTTCCGGCTGCCAGGTCTCGATCCAGCACGGTGACCCGGCGGGATAGTTCTCTTCGGGGGGCATGGCTCTGTACCTTTCTCTCTGGCGCCTGCGAGCAGGCCGGGGGGGTGCTCTATCCACCCACGAGGTGCTCGTGGATGGCACGGGCGACCTCGTGAGGTGAGTCCTCGGTGGGAATGTGCTTGCCGTGGACCTCGATCAGGTCGGCGCCGGGGATCTCGGCGACGTAGCGGTGGGCGTAGCGGATCTTCTGGAAGTCGTCGTCCCGGCCCCAGACCAGCCGGGTGGGTACGGCGGCCTGTTGCAGGGCGGGGACCAGGTCCAGGGTGTACCAGGGGTCGGCGGCCGCGGCCATCGCCGTCCAGGACCTGACCCGCGCGGGTTCGTGCCAGGGGCTGAGGTAGTCCGCCAGTTCCGCGGCACTCAGGGTGCGGTGGATGCTGCCGCGCGTGGAGACCGTGCGCGCCTCGAGCAGGTGGTCAACGGTAGTGGCCTCGCGGGCGTCCGGATCGCGGAAGCGTTCGACGGCCGGAACCGGCCAGGAGTCGAACATGACCGCGTTCATCAGCACCATCCTCCGGACCCGGCCGGTGGTGGCGGCCAGGTGCTGGGTGATGCCTCCGCCGATGTCATGCCCGGCCACGTCGAAGGTGTCCAGGCCGAGGGCGTCGGCAGCGGCCAGGACCGTGCGGGCCAGCGCGGGGACGGTCGCCTGCTCGACGGTCAGTTCGCCGGCGCTGGCCCCGAAGCCGGGCAGGTCCAGGGCGATGCAGCGGACGCTGTGACCCAGCTCGGGCAGGATCGGTGCCCAGACCCGACTCCAGAAGGTGCCATGGACCATCACCAACGGCGGGGCGTCGTCCTGCCCGCTGGTGAGGTAGGACATCTCGGTGCCCTGGACCGCGAGGGTGCGGCGGGTCACCGGTGGGTGCTCCATGGGTTTCTCCAGTTCTGGTGCGGTGTGCGCGCCGGTGATGCCGGCCCGGAGGGGTGTGTTCAGGACGGGGCCAGGGCGGTCGCTAGCTCGGGGAGGGAGGTCACGGTGATCTCGGGGCGGGCGTAATAGGAGGGATAGTCGGCACCGGTGCGGTTGAGCCACGCGGTGCGCAACCCGGCCCGGGCGGCGCCGTGGATGTCCCAGGGGTGCACGGCGACCAGCAGCATCTGGTCCTCCGGGACCTCACAGCGCTGGGCGGCGTACTGGTAGGCGCCGGAGTGTGGTTTCCACACACCGGCGTCCT
>DATBUG010000260.1:0-2283 GCA_036516315.1 Citricoccus sp. | reverse complement strand
ATGAACGTCTCTCCCCCGGACAGTGTCCCCGCGGGCCGTTCGTCCTCCGTGTACCGGTCGTAGACGGTGATGTCGAGCCCCCGCACGCCGCGACCGCCGGCCGCGTCGTCGTGCCGGAGTTCGTACCGGCCCTGGGTCATGCCCACCAGGCGTTCGGTGGCGGAGGCGACCACCTCCTCGAGCCGTCCGGCCAGCACGTAGCCGCCCAGCGTCATCTTCAGGGTGTTCTCGCCCTGTCCCCGGACCAGGCGCAGCAGCCCCTCGACCTCCTCAAGGTCCGCGAGCTGGGCGGAGGACCGGCCGGCGACGTCCTCGAGGGCGTCCACATGCCGACGGACCTGGCGCTGGAGGGACTCCAACCCCCCGGCGCGCTCAGCCGCCTCCTCCTTCGCCTCCGTGGCCGCCCCCACGGCTGCCTCCTGCCGGTCGAGGTCCTCGTCCGTGAGTGCCTCGGTCCCCTCGGCGATCAGCTCCCGTCCGCGGCGGACGGACTCGCTGGCCTCCAGCTCGGCCAGTGCGGCGGCCTCCCGGTCCCAGTCCCGCACGCGGTCGGCACGAACACGCTCGTCCTCGGTCTCCAGCAGCGACTGGCGGACCGCCTCGACGGTGGCGAATCCCCTGGACCGCAACTCCTCCGCCAGGCTCTCGGCGGCCTGCTGGGCCAGGGAGCGGTGCGTGGCGGCCTGCCGGGCGGCCTCCAGGACCGCGTCGACCAGCTCGCCCGTCCGCGTCAGTTCCCGGCGCAGCTCCGCCAGGTCCTCCCGGCCCGCGAGTGCGCCCTCGAGGTCGGCACGCAGGCGCTCGGCCTCGTCCCGTGCCGTCTCCAGGCGGGAAGCCGCCACGGCCGCGTCCTGCCGGGCGGACGCGGCCGCGGACTCCAGGTCCTGCCGTGCCCGGTCGTTCTCCTCCAGCGCCGCCCGGGCCTGCACGAGCGCGGTTGCGGCGTCCTCGGCCTCCTGCAGGGCCGACCGGGCCCGGTCCAGCGCGGCCCGGGCCTCCTCGGGTCCCTGCCCGGAGGCGGCGAGGCGGCTGGCCTCCGTGACCCGGCGTGCCCGCTCCACGGCGTCCTGTGCCTGATGGCGCCGGGCTGCCTGCTGGTCCATGGCGTCCCGCGCCTCGTCCTGGGCGGCAGCGGAGATCTCCGTGTCACCGGGGTCCGCGGGGTCCGGGTGTTCCACCGATCCGCAGACCGGGCAGTGCTCACCGTCCCGTAGCTCGGCGGCCAGCAGGGCGGCGGCGCCGGCCAGCCGCCGTTCCACCACCCGGTGCCATTCGTCCACGGCCTGCTGGGCGCGGTCCGTGGCGGTCCGCAGGGTGTCCTCGGCCTGGTGCAGTGCCGCTCGGTGCTCCTCGTGCTCGCGGGCCGCGGCCAGGCGCTCGGTGGCCTCCTGCACGGCGGTGCGGGCGGCCTCGGCCCCGGCCGCCGGTGCTCCGAGGTCCTCGACCCGGCGGTGCAGCTCCTCCCGCTGCGCCTCGAGGTCCTGCCGTTCCGCCTCGGCGCCCGCGGCACGCTCGGTGAGGGCGGCGATCGTCTTCTGGAGCCCGGCGGCCTCCGTCTCGAGGACGTGGAGACGCTCGGCGGCCTGCTCCCGGGCGGTCAGCCGGTCCAGTTCCACGTCCGCCCGCTGCCGCAGCACCCGGTACCGGGCCTCGACCTCCTCGTCGCCCTCCCCCCGGGCCTGATGGGACCACCGGGCGCACAGCGTGTCCGCCTCGGCCACGGCCCGCCGGTCCTCGAGCGTCTCGAGGGCCGCCTGGTGGGCCTGTTCGGCGGTTTCGGCCTCCCGGGCGCGCCGGTCCACGGACGCCGCCACGCCGTGGCGTTCCAGTGCTGTGCGGTCCTCGGCGACCTGGGCGGCCAGTTCCCGGTGGCGCTCCGACCGGTCCCGCCACGCGGTGGCCTGCCGCAGGTCCTGCCGACGGCCGGTCAGGGCCGTGAGCCGTTCCTGGGCCCGGGCCAGGTGGCGTGCCGCCTCCCGGCGCGCGGTGGCCGACGCGGTCACGGCCTGGCCCACTGCCCTCGCGGCGCGATCGCCGAGGACGTCATCGGACCACTGCTCGGGTCCGTCACCGGCGCAGACTTCCGACTCGGCGTCGGAGTCGGAACCGGCGTCGGAACCGGAGTCGGCCTCGGCGTCCCCGGGCGGGTCCTGCGCTCCGTCTGGATCCGCGCCGCCGACGTCCCCGTGCCCGGCTGACGCGTTCTGCCACCAGAGGTCACCGAGGCCATCGTCCAGGCAGGCCAGCAGGTCGCCCCGCGCCGCGGCCACCTGGTCCCGGTCG
>DATBUG010000259.1:0-3449 GCA_036516315.1 Citricoccus sp. | reverse complement strand
CGCCGTGCGGCCAGGCGCCACCCCACCCCGGAGGGGTCGACGGCCCGCACGCGCGTGACCGCCGGGGGATAGAAGGGGATGTTCAGGCCGGAGCCGAAACCGATCTCCAGGACCTCCCCGTGCAGGCCCTCGCAGGTGCGCTGGCGCAGCGGGTCGGCGGACTCCATGCCGCAGCACCGGTCGATCAGGCGGGGGAGGATGTGCTCGGTGTAGAAACCCATCAGTGTCACCTCTTCCTCCCAGTATCCGGGCGGGCGGTGGTGCGCAGAAGGGCCGGGTCCGGAACCGCGCAGGAACGGAGATGTGCGGCCGGGCGGATCGGCCTAGCGTGGAGTCATCACCGGGGCCGCGGTGGTCCCGGGCTGGACCCAGGAGGGACACCATGTCCGCCACTGCATCCGTCCGGCACCAGGACCGGGCCCCGGCCCTGCCGCGCGTCGTGGACCGGGCCACGTGGGAGGCCGAACTGCAGGACCTGCGCCGCCGGGAGAAGGCGGCCACGCGTGAACTGGACGCGATCGCTGCACAGCGCCGCCGGCTGCCCGCGGTGAAACTGCCGCGGTACACCCTGGAGGGTGCCTTCGGGCCCCTCACCCTGGCCGAGGTGTTCGAGGGCCGGCACCAGTTAATCGCCTACCACCACATGTGGCACCCCGGGGCGCAGTACCAGTGCGGTGGCTGCACCTACTTCACCTCGCAGTTCACCCGCCTGGACTTCCTGGACAACTACGACGCCCGGTTCGTGGTCGTCACCCAGGGGCCCATCGACGAGGCGCTCGCCTACCGGCGGCGCGTGGGGAACCAGATGACCTGGTACTCGACCGCCCACAGCGACTTCGGGGCCGACGTCGGCGCCCCTCCCGGGGGCGCGTTCGCCCTGAACGTCTTCCTGCGCGACGGCGACGACGTCTACTGGACGTGGTCCACCTCCGGCCGCGGGGTCGAACAGGTCTCGCACGTGTTCCCGCTGGTGGACCTGTTGCCGTACGGGCGGCAGGAGGAGTGGCAGGACGCTCCGGAGGGCTGGCCGCAGGGAGAGACCTATGCCGGCTGGCCCGACTCCCCGGACGTCGAGCGCTGGTACGGCCAGGGCTGAGAACCGCCGCGGTCAGCGCACCCCTCCGCGGTCAGCGCGCTCCGGCGCTCACTGCGGGGCAGGTAGCCAGCCGCGGACCACGCCCCCGTAGGTGCCGGGGGCCGGGTCCTCGACGGCGTGCTCGCGGACCCCTAGGACCGCGGTCCAGGCCTTGTGCACCAGGTCGTAGTCGTCCACGTCCCCGTCCGTCTGGCCCGGTTCGCGGTAGGCCATCCACCGGTCCCCGTTTGCGTGGAAGAGATCGAGCAGGTACCGGGTCCCGTCCCGTACCTGCAGGTCGTTCTCCGGGGTGCAGCCATACTGGCGCAGTGAATCCACGAACTCGGCCACCAGGTCCAGTTCACCCATCTGCAGGACGGGGTAGAAGTTCTCGCGGTGGAACTCGTACACCCCGGGGGCGTCCTCGACGTAGATGGGGTACCGGTGGTTGCCGGTGGGGATGTAGGCGATGTGCGTGGCCAGGTACGCGGTCTCGATGAACTCCTCGTCCTCGGCGCCCTCGGGGAACCGGTCAGCGCCGGGCAGCCGATAGTCCTGGAAGAACCGCCACAGTGCGGGCGGGAAGTCGCGGGCCTCAGCCGGGACGTCCAGGCCCGGGACCACCTGGGCCTCGATGAGCAACAGGCCCCAGAGCATCAGGTCGAAGGCCTCCTCCAGGGAGGCCCGACCGGAGTCCAACAGGGGGGCGTAGTCGATGCCCATGGCGGCGGAGAGCGACCCGCACTCCTGGAGGGCGGCGTTGGCCAGACCCACCAGGTGCCCGATCCGTTCGTCCTGCGCCTGGTACTGGTTGTGGGCGTGCAGCGCCAGGGGCAGCACGGACTCGTAGTCGGCACAGGTGGCGGTGTCCGCGGAGCGGTCCAGGAATGGCTGGACGAGGGCCGTGAGGTTCTCCCGGGCGCCGTCCCGGGCGAGCTCGTCCACCTCGGGCGGGTTCGCGCTGGCGTAGGTGACCTCGACCAGTGAGGCGACGGAGTCCTCCCACAGGTCCTCCACGGCCTGCGGCCGGCGTTCGTAGAGCTCGATCATCTCCTCGACGCCCTTGCGGACCGAGAACGCCGCCTCCGCGGACTCGCTCTCGGACCAGGGTTGCGCGGGCAGGCCGCGCTGCACCGAACCGGAGGGCCGCCAGGCGGCGGGCATCTGTTCCGGGTCCAGCACGCAGTGCGGCGCGCTGTCCGGGGCGGAGCAGGACGTCACCAGCAGGGATGCTGCCAGCACCGCCATCACTCCCCGGAGCCGTCTCATCTCGGGGCGCCGTCTCACCACTGGACCTCCTGCCCGGCCGTGCTGCCCGGCTGCCGGCTGTGCCTCTCAGGCCCCCTGCCGCAGGGTACTGCGTCCCCCGGGCCGGCAGACAGGCCGGACCGGCGGCACGGGCGATCGGACTGCGTGCCAGAGGCATTGCCGCGTGGTCAGGCCCGGCGCGCCGCGGGCACCGGGCCGGTCATGGAGTCCACCAGCAGGGCCGCACCGAAGCCCATGAGCACTAGGCCGGTCACCCGGTCGATGACGGCCAGCGACCGTGGACTGGACAACCACCGGCGCGCGTACCCACCACCGATGATGAGCACGGCGAACCACGCCATGGTCAGCACGGCGTGCACCCCGGCCAGGGCCGCGCCCATCGGCAGAGCGGGCACGCCCTCGGGCAGGAACTGGGGGATCGTGGCGATGTAGAAGACGCCGACCTTGGGATTGAGCAGGTTGGTCCCGGCACCGGTGAGCCACCCCCGCCACGGGGACCCGGCGCGTGCTCCGGGGGCCGTGCGCCACCCGCCGTCACGGCCTGGGACGGAGGCCGACGCCACAGCGGCCTCCATCGGGACCGTCCCGCCGCGGAGGGAGGACCAGGTCATGGACCCACCGAGCCAGAGCATGTAGGCGGCCCCGGCGACGGTCAGCACCCGGTAGGCCAGCTCGGAGGCCGCCAGCAGGGCGGAGATGCCGACGGCGGCGGCCACGCCCCACACCATGGCCCCGGTGGCCACGCCGAGCCCCGTGGCCCAGGCGTAGGCCCGGGAGCGGGTCAGCGAGGAGCGCAGGACGAGTGCGGTGTCGAGCCCGGGCACCAGGGCCAGCAGCCCGGCCACGACGGCGAAGGCCAGCAAGGCATCGAGGATCGTCACCGCACCATGCTAGGCCGCCCGGTGGCGGGTCCGTGGTGGTCCGTCTGAGGTGGTCCCCGGGACCTGTCGGCGCGGGGGCCGCAGTGGGATACTGACCGGCATGGACCCACCGCCGGCAGGGGTGGACCTCCGCGAGGGCACGCGGGCGCTGGAACGGGCCGACTGGGACGCTGCACGCCTGGCGTTCGAGCGCGTCCTGGACGCCGGTGGGGAGGGCATCACCG
>DATBUG010000258.1:0-2404 GCA_036516315.1 Citricoccus sp. | reverse complement strand
CAGCGGCACGGCGTCGGGTAGCGGCACGGCACCGGGTGGCGGCACGGCACGCCGGGTGCGGCCGGGGGCCGTTGGTGCCGGTCTGGCCATGGTGGCCGTGTTGTTCGTCGCGACCACCCTGCGGCCGGGCGCCACCTCGCTCGGCCCGGTCCTGGCGGAGGTCTCCGGGTCCCTGGGGATCGGTGGAGGGGTGGCCGGGCTGCTGACCGCGCTGCCGGGGCTGATGTTCGGCCTGGTGGGCCTGGTCGCCGTCACCCTGGGCCGCCGTGCCGGACTGTCCCTGACCATCGCCCTGAGCCTGGTGGTCGTCGTCGTCGGGCTGCTGCTGCGGCCGGTGGCCGGTTCCGTCTGGGCCTTCCTGCCGCTGACCGCGCTGGCACTGGCCGGGATGGCGGTGGGCAACGTCCTCGTGCCGGCCTGGGTGAAGCGCCACGGGGGCCGGCACACCGTGACGCTGATGACCCTCTACGGCATGTTCCTGACCGTGGGAGGCTCGGCGGGCTCGGGGCTGGCGGCCCCGGTGGCCCGTGCCGCCGGGGCCCTGGGCGCGACGGCGGACGGCTGGCGCTACGCCCTGGCGTTCTGGGGCCTGCTGGCGATCGTGCCGGCTGTGCTGTGGCTGCTGATCGCGCGCCGCACCGGACACGACTTCCCCGCGGCCCCGGCCGGGGACCACCCACAGCGCCGGCTCACCTCCTCCCCCACCGCGGTGGCCCTGATGGTGCTGTTCGGCGTGCAGTCGATGAACGCCTACGTCCAGTTCGGCTGGATGCCCCAGATCTACCGCGACGCCGGCCTGGACGCCACGCTCGCGGGATCGCTCACCGCGGTCATCGCCGGCATGGGCGTGATCGGCGGCCTGGTGATGCCCTCGGTGATCGACCGCGCCCGGACTCTGGCCCCGTGGATGATCGCCTTCGGGGCACTGACCGCGGCCGGGTACGTGGGGCTGCTGCTGGCTCCCGTCGCCGGGGCCTGGCTGTGGTCGGTGCTGCTGGGCGTGGGCGGGTTCGCCTTCCCCACGGCGATCTCCTTGATCCCCGCCCGCAGCCGCGACCCGCACGTCACCGCACGGCTGTCCGGGTTCGTGCAGCCCTTCGGGTACGTCCTTGCGGCCCTCGGGCCGCTGGCCGTGGGCTTCCTCTACGCCGGGCTGCAGGACTGGACCCTGGTGCTCGTCCTGCTCGCCGTCTCCGGCGTGGTCATGACGCTGGCCGGCCTCCGGGTCTCCGGCCGGGTCTTCGTGGACGACGAACTGGACCGTGGGCGGGACGGCGACGTCCGGCCCCGGTAGGCCGCGGCCTCAGTAGACCACAGCCTCCTGCAGCTCGACCTCCCCGGAGCGGTCCTGACCGTCCGCCGTGGTCCACTCCACCGAGACCACGTCCCCGACGTTGCGGTCGTTGACCACGTCGGAGAGCTCGTTCGCGGAGCCCACCGGTTCACCGTCCACGGCGTGCACGGTGTCCCCCTCGCGCAGGCCGAGCCGTTCGGCGGAGGACCCGCGGGAGACTTCCACCACGACGGCGGCGCCGTCCCGGGTCTCGACGACAATCCCCAGCGCCCCGTCCGTCCCGATGCTCACCGTCTCCGTCTCCTCCCCGGACAACACCTGCGCCACGACGTCCAGCGCGGTGGCCACCGGGATGGCGTAGCCGTTCACGGACTCGGTGTCCTGCCCCTGGGAGGCCGCGGTAGTGATGCCCACCACCTGGCCGTCGCCGTCCACCAGCGGACCGCCCGAGTACCCGGGGACCACGTCCGCGCTGGTCTCGATCAGTCCCGTGAGGCGGGAGTAGTCATCCGGTACCCCGGAGGAGGCCACGATCGACTCCCCCAGCGCGGTGACCTCACCGGTGACGGCCGTCAGGTACCCCTGTCCGCTGCCGTTGCCCACGGCGGCGGACCGGTCGTCCAGGCGCGGCACCCCGGTGTCGATGGAGGCGGTGGCCATCTCCTGGGCGTCCTCGATCTGGAGCACGGCCACGTCGTGCAGCGAGTCGCGTCCGAGCACCGTGGCCCGGTAGACCTCCTCGGTGTCCGCCACGGTCACCGTCACTTCCGAGGCGTCCTCCACCACGTGGTAGTTCGTGATCGCCAGGCCGTCCCCGGTCAGCACGATCCCCGTCCCGGTGCCGGTGCCGGACATCAGCCGCGTGTCCACCATGAGCACCCCCGGGGCCTCATCGACCCGGGTCCCCTCGTCCAGTCCGGACTCGCCGATCCGTGGGGCGGCGTCCCAGTCCACGACGATGCCCTCGTGGGCGTGCTGCAGCGCCTCCTCCAGGGGTCGTCCGTCCGCCGCCGGCACGGCCGGGGCCTCGTCCTGGGCCGCGACGATGTCCCGGATCTCCTGCAGGGTCAGCGAGACGACGCCGCCGGCCAGGACGAGGGCGGCGACCAC
>DATBUG010000257.1:0-6466 GCA_036516315.1 Citricoccus sp. | reverse complement strand
CTCCCAGGTCACCGTGTGCGTCCTGGACCGCCCGCGCCACGAGGACCTGGTCCGCCAGATCCGCGAGGCCGGCGCCCGCGTGAAGTTCATCCTCGACGGCGACGTCGCCGGCGCCATCGCCGCGGCCCGCCCGAACACCGGCGTGGACATGATGATGGGCATCGGCGGCACCCCGGAGGGCATCGTCACCGCGTGCGCCATCAAGGCCACCGGCGGCGTCATCCAGGGGCGTCTGGCCCCCACGGACGAGGCCGAGCGCCAGAAGGCCCTCGACGCCGGGCTGGACCTGGACGCCGTGCTCTCCACGAACGACCTGGTCTCCTCGGAGCACTGCTACTTCGCCGCCACCGGCATCACCGACGGCGACCTGCTGCGCGGGGTGCGCTACTACAACGACCGCGTGGTCACCCAGTCCCTGGTCATGCGCTCGAAGTCGGGCACCGTGCGCCTGGTCGAGGCCGAGCACCAGTCCCGCAAGTGGGAGAAGTGGATCGGCCCGGAGGTCTCGGACGGCTGGCGCTGACCGTCCCACCGGCGGCGGCCCGGTCCACCCCTGCACAGGGCGGGCCGGGCCGCCGCCGTCTCTGCCCTAGTCTGCCTCGTCGGTGCTGGCGCCAGCGCCGGCTCCGGGCGCCGGCCGGGCCGGAGCGGGGAGGATCATTCCGGGGCGGGCAGGGTGACGGCGAACAGGGTGCCGGCCGGTCCGTCCTGGACCACGGCGGGAATCTCGTCCGCGCCGAGGAACACCGACTCGCCCGGGCCCAGCGCCACCTGCTGGCCGCCGGAGGCCAGGTGCACCGTGCCGGCGGTGCAGACCGCGATCACCGGTCCGCGAGCGGTCAGGGCCTGTCCGGCGGCGCCGGGCAGCTCGAGGCGTTCGACCTGGAACTCCTCGAACGGCGGGCGGAAGACCAGGCGCCCCTCGCCGGCCGGTTGCGGGGTGCAGTACGGCACCGGCAGTGCCTCGAAGCGGACCACCTTGCGCAGCTCGGTCACGTCCACGTGCTTGCCGGTCAGTCCGCCGCGCAGCACGTTGTCCGAGGCGGCCATCACCTCCAGGCCCAGCCCGTCCAGGTAGGCGTGGACGTTGCCGGCGGGCAGGTGGATGGCCTGTCCCGGGGCCAGGTCCACCCGGTTGAGCAGGATGGAGACCAGCACGCCCGGGTCGCCGGGGAAGTGCTCGGCGATCCCGACGGCAGTGGCCAGGTTCAGGTCCTCCTGCAGCGCCTGCGGGGCGTTGCGCAGGGTGGTGGTGACCGTGTGGACCCACTCGCCCCCGGCCCAGCCGGCCGCCGGGTCCAGCAGGGCGGCGAAGGCCGCCTCCAGGTCCCCGCCGCGCAGGGTGTCCGCGAGGGCGGCCACCGCCTCGGCCAGCGGCGTGAGCTCCTGTTCCAGGTGCTCGGCCAGGGCCCCGGTGAGCCGGTCGAAGGAGGAGGCCGCGGCCTCGGGGGAGCGGAACCCGCACAGGGCCACGAACGGGGTCAGCGCGATGACCATCTCGGGCTTGTGGTTGTCGTCGCGGTAGTTGCGGTGCGCGGCGTCGGCGGGGATCCCGGCGGCCTGCTCGGCGGCGAACCCGGTCCGGGCCTGCTCCAGGGTCGGGTGGGCCTGGATGGACAACGGCTGGGCGGCGGCCAGCAGCTTCACCAGGTACGGCAGCCGGCCGAACCGGGCCGCCTCGCCCAGCGCCTCGGGGTACCGGTCGAGCAGCTCGTCGAGGGGCACCGGCATGGCCTCGGGGTCCGCGGCGGGCACGGCCCCGGAGGGGGCTCCGGGGTGGGCCCCCATCCACAGTTCGGCCTCCGGGCCTCCGGCGGGCACGCGTCCCTGCAGCTCGGCCAGCAGGGTCGCAGAACCCCAGGCATAGTCACGGATGGTGTTGCGCAACAGGAACATGCAGCCAGCCTATCCACTGTCCACCGTCCCTCGGGCGGGGCTCAGCCGGTGCCGGCCACGCAGAGGTGGTTCGTCTTCGCGGCCTCCTCGAGCAGGCCGGTCTGCCCGGTGTCCTCGAGGTGCATCAGCCAGTCCTCGTCGACGGGGTCGCCGTCGGGCTGCACCGGCGGGGCCGGCCAGTCCGCCGGGTCGTCGCTGACGGACCCCTGCTGCGCGCTCGCGCCACCGGTGGCGCGAGCGCCCAGCATAGTTCCGGTGGCGTCGACGAACAGCAGCGGCGCCGGGGCCACCCCCGCGGCCCGCGGGGTCCCGTCCTCGGCGAGCAGGGCATCCACCCGCTGGTGGATCTGGTCGAAGTCCGGGTAGGTGGTGAACTGGTCGCCCTGGTCCCCGAAGTCGGGGGCCCCGATGGTCAGCCGGCCCATGGGCTGGGACTGCCCGCTCGAGGCCAGGGCCACGAACTTCCCGAGCTGCTGGCCGGGCAGGTCCGTCTCCACGATCCGTTCGCCGGCCGCGAGGATCTCCTGGAAGCGGGGGATCAGCGTCTGCGGGTTGAACTGGGCGAGCATCGCGGACTGGATGCACTGCTGGCGGCGGATGCGGGAGTAATCGGTGGAGAAGTGCCGGGACCGGGCGAACGCCAGCGCCTGCTCGCCGTCGAAGGTGTAGGTGCCCGGTCCCCACCAGGCGTTGCCCCACTGCCCGTCCGGCCGGTGCCCGCGGTAGGTGGTCCAGCCCCCGCTGGTCACCGTGACCCCGCCCATGGCGTCGATCAGCTGGGCGAAACCGGCCATGTCCACCATGGCGTAGCTCTGGACCTCCAGGCCCAGGATGCCGCCGGCGGCGTCCTTCATGGCCTCCACGCCGGGGTCCTCGGCCCCGGGGTAGAGGTCCGCGTGGTTCTGGTTCACGTCCACGTAGAGCGCGTTGAGGATGCACTCGTCCCCGCAGGAGAAGCCCTCCGGGTAGGCGGACCAGAGCGGGGAGTCCTGGGTGAACCGGGCGTTCTGGAAGTTGCGGGGGATGGAGAAGATGATGGTCCGGCCGGTCTCGGCGTTGACGGAGGCCACGTGGATCGAGTCCGGCCGCAGGCCGATCCGGCCCTCGCCGGCGTCTCCGCCCATCAACAGGAAGTTGTACCGCCCGTCCACCGGGGACAGCGGTGGGCCGGCCTCGAAGATGGAGTTCAGCGTGGTGCGTCCGGCGTTCACCGCCCAGGCGCCGTAGCCCAGGGTGCCCGAGGTGAGCACCAGCAGCACGGCCGTGGCGGCGGCGACCAGGGGCCGCATCCCGGGGGCCATCAGCCGCAACCGGGCCAGCCGGAAGGTGTCCACCCAGAGCACGCCCCAGCCGACCGCCAGGAGGGCCAGGACCGCGACGGCGACCAGCTGCACCCAGGTGTTGGCGGCCGTGCCGATCAGCAGGCCGCGGTTGACAAAGAACAGCACCACGCTCACCAGGGCCAGCGCCCACACCGTCATGGTCACCCGCAGGGCCGCCCGGCCCAGGCGCCGGTTGCCGGCCACGACCTGGGCGCCGCCGGGGACGAACAGGGTCAGGGCCAAAAGGATCCAGGCACGCTTGGTGCGCTGGGGTCCGGTGGCCGTCTCCGGCGCGCGGACGGGGTCCGCGCCGCCGGTGCCGGTGCGCGGCATGCCGGGGCGTGCAGTGTCCGAAGCCATCATTCAGTGGACCCCGGGGTGCGCTGGCGGCACAACATCTGGGCCGCCGGCCTCACGAGGGATCGGTGGTCGCACCGGGCTGGTGGTAGCCGGGGCGGCCGGACAGCGAGTCCCGCAGCCGGGACCCCTTGGAACGGGCGGTATTCCGCAGCTCCGCGGCGAACTGCACGAGCCGGTCCCGCAACCGGGCGGCCTCGGCGTCCTGGCCCGCCGCGAGCATGCGCACGGCGAGCAGCCCGGCATTGCGGGCGCCACCGATCGACACGGTCGCCACCGGCACCCCGGCGGGCATCTGCACGATGGACAGCAGGGAGTCCATGCCGTCCAGGGTCTTCAGGGGCACGGGCACGCCGATCACGGGCAGGGGAGTGGTGGAGGCGATCATGCCGGGCAGGTGGGCGGCGCCACCGGCCCCGGCGATGACCACCTGGATCCCGCGCTCGTGCGCCCGGGTGCCGAAGTCGACCATCTCGTGCGGCATCCGGTGCGCGGAGACGACGTCGGCCTCGTAGGGGATGCCGAACTCCTCCAGCGCCTCCGCGGCGGCCTGCATGACGGGCCAGTCCGAGTCCGATCCCATCACCACGGCCACCCGGGCCGCAGAGGCGTTGCCGGTGCTGGTGCTGGTCATGACTGCTCCTGGAGTTCCTCGAGGGCCGCAGCCCGCGGTTCGTTCTGGGCCTGGTGCCCGTCGCGGATGATCGCGGCGGCGCCCTCGGCGGCCTCACGGGCCGCCGGGAGGTCCTCCGCCAGGGGCGCGACGACGTTCACGTGGCCGATCTTGCGGCCGGGGCGCACGGACTTGCCGTAGGCGTGGACCTTGGCCTCGGGATGGGCGGCCATGGCCGCGGGGAAGGCCGAATAGAGGTCCTGGTTGGTCCCGCCGAGGTAGTTCTTCATCACGGTGTAGGCGCCCAGGGTGTCCGTGGCCCCCAGCGGCAGGTCGAGCACGGCACGCACGTGCTGCTCGAACTGTCCTGTGACCGCTCCGTCCATGGACCAGTGCCCGGAGTTGTGCGGGCGCATGGCCAGCTCGTTGACCATGAAGCCCGGGCCGATGCCCGGGGTCTCGAACAGCTCAACGGCGAGCATCCCGGTCACGCCGAGCCCCTCGGCCAGGGTCACGGCGGCGTCCTCGGCGGCCTGTGCGGTGCGGGGGTCCAGGCCCGGCGCCGGCGCGGTGACGAGGTCACACACCCCGTCCGTCTGGACGGACTCCACGACGGGGTAGGAGGCGGTGCTGCCCGAGGGCGTGCGGGCCACCTGGGCGGACAGCTCGCGGGAGAACTCCACGAGGTCCTCCGCCAGCAGCGCGTCGAAGCCGAGCCCGAACCACTCGCGGCAGTCCTCGGCCTCCTCGGCCGAGGCGACCACGCGCACCCCCTTGCCGTCGTACCCGCCGCGAGGCGTCTTGAGCACGACGGGGAAGCCGACCCGCTCGGCGAACTCGATCAGCTCGCTGACGGAGGCGACGGCGGCCCAGGCCGGGTTGGGCAGTCCGAGCCGGTCACACGCCTGGCGCATCAGCAGCTTGTCCTGGGCGTACTGCAGCGCGTCGGGCCCCGGCTGCAGGTTCACCCCGGAGGCCTCCAGCGCCCTCAGGTGGCTCGCGGGCACGTGTTCGTGGTCGAAGGTGACCACGTCCACGCCGGCCGCGAAGTCCTTGAGTGCGTCGAGGTCGCGGTAGTCACCGACGACGCACTCGGCGGCGGTGGTCGCCGAGACATCGTGCCCCTCGGCCAGGACCCTCAGGCGCACGCCCAGGGCCGTGGCGGCAGGGGCCATCATCCGGGCCAGCTGTCCGCCGCCCACAACTCCGATCACAGGAAAAGTCACGGATCAAGGGTAACCACGGCCGCGGGGGCCGACGCGACGGAACCGCCCGGTCCAGGGACTTGTCAGGAAACGAGCAGGAAAGCGTTCTACACTCGGCAGGTACGTTTTCCGGCCGGCCGCCACGGTGCCGCCCGCCGGACCCGCGGCGGCCCATCGGGCCGTTCCGGTCTCGCCCGTCTAAGGAGTCTGCCCACACCCATGTTCAGCAACCTGTGGCAACGTCTCGTGGCCCTGGTCGCGATGCTGTGGCGGGAAGTCGCCAAGTTCGGGGCCGTCGGAGCGGCCGCCTTCGTGGTGGACTCGGCGGTCTTCCTCTGGTTGATGGCCGGCCCCATGGAGGGCAGCAACGTCAAGTCCAAGGTGATCGCCAGCGTCGTGGCCACCATCTTCTCCTGGGCCGCCAACCGGTTCTGGACGTTCCGGCACCGGCGCCAGAGCAACGTGATGCGCGAGTTCGTGCTCTTCGCCGTCATGAACGTGATCGGGATGGGGATCGCCGCCGCGTGCGTCTTCGTGGCCCAGTACGGCCTGGGGGTCACCTCCACCACCGGTATCTTCATCGCCGGCAGCGTGGTGGGCCTGATCCTGGGCACGATCTTCCGGTTCTTCGCCTACCGGTTCTGGGTGTTCACCGAGGAACTGGACGCCGACCCGGACTTCGCGCACGACCGGGAGCGGCTCACCGGGCAGGTGCCCGTGATCCGTACCCAGGACACCCCGGTGGAGCGTCACGGCCCCGCGCCTGAGGGGGCCGCCCCGGTCTCCGCCCGCACCCCCGCCGAGGCCGGTCCCGCCGCCCCGGGGGCCTCTGACCGGGACTGACGCCCCGCGCCCATCCTTCCGCCCGCCCCGCCCACCCCTCCGGCGGGCCGGTCTCAGGCCGTGCCGCCGGAGCCTTCGCGTGCCCGCTCGCCGAGTCCCTCGGCCGCCACGACCCGGTCCGTGTCCCCGGCTGCGGCGTCCGTGCCAGGGACGACGAGGACCGGCAGCCCCGCCCCCCAGGTGCGCAGGACCTCCCCTGCCAGGGCACGGTCCAGGCGGTGGCCGTGCCC
>DATBUG010000256.1:0-2180 GCA_036516315.1 Citricoccus sp. | reverse complement strand
CGTGGTCGAGAACGCGGACCTGCCGGTCTACACCGCCGACCAGTTCCGTCAGCGCCGGCTGAACGAGCTGGACCAGGCAGCCACCACCGGCCGTATCCCCTCCGTGCTGCTGCGCCGCTGGGAGAATGCCCTCGAGGAGATGGAGCTGTGGGACTTCGCCCCGGTCGTGGTCCACGGGGACCTGCACGAGGACAACCTGCTGGTCGACCACGGTCGCGTGGTGGCCGTGACCGGGTGGACGGACCTGCATATCGGCGACCCGGCCGACGACTTCTCCTGGCTGGCGTCCTCGGGCGACCAGGAGTTCACCGACGCGGTGGTCGCCGCCTACTGGCAGCACCGCTCCGGCGGGGAGGTCGCCGACGAACACCTGATGCGCCGGGCCGCGCTGGCCGCCGAGTTCGCCCTGGCCCAGTGGCTGGTCCGCGGCGTCGTCCACGAGGACGAGGACATGGCGGCCGAGGCGGAGGCCATGCTCCTCGAGCTACGGGACGACGTGGAACTGCACGGGGGCCAGGACATCAGCCTCGCCCCCTCCGGTCCCCGCCCCGTCACGATGCCGGCGCCGGAGACGATCCCGGCGCCGCCCGCCTACCTGCCGTCCGCCGGAGCCCCCGATGCCGGGTCCCAAGAGCCTACTCCCGGCGCCGCCGGGAGCGCTGGAGGCGAGATCGCGCACGACGACGATGACGGCCCCGACCGCGACGACTCCGACGACGCCGACGACGGAGCCGTCATCACCGACCACGACGGCCCCGGTCCTGACCGCACCAGCAACAGCAACAGCAACAGCAGCACCGACGACACCCCGATGGAGGACGACGAGGCACGGGACGATTCGTCCCCGGGGGCCGGGCGGGGCACAGGTCAGGGGACGGTGCAGGACCCCGTCGAGGACGCCGGGCAGGACATGGCCGGGCAGACGCCGCACGACGCGCCGAGCCTGCCACGGGCCGCCGGCACGGACCGTCCCGGACAACCGGCCGACGCCAGCCCCTTGACGAGCGCGCTCGGCCTGGACGACGTGCGGCACCTGCGCGACGCGAGCAAGCCCCGGGACACCACCTCGTCCTGAGCCGGGACCGGCCTCAGCCGGCCCCGATCGCCTCGGCCAGGATGCGTTCGAGTTCGGCCTCGCCGGCGAGGTCGTGCATCGACTTCTCGACGCCGTGGGCCACGTAGACGAAGCTCGCGCTGATGTTCTCCAGCGGAATGCCGTGCAGCCGTGACCACGCGAGCCGGTACACGGCCAGCTGCAGGGACTTCACCGCCAGGTCCCGTCCCCGTGGCACGGCACCGGTCTTCCAGTCCACGAGTTCCCAGCGGGCGCCGGGATCGTCGGCGGCACCGTCCCGGAAGACGGCGTCGATCCGTCCGCGCAGGGTGACCCCGCCGACGGTGGTCTCCACCGGCGGCTCCACGACGACCGGCACCCGGTCGGCCCAGCGACTGGCCAGGAAGGCCTGCTTCATCGGTTCCAGGTCCAGTGCATCCTCGACCCAGTGGTCCGCCGAGTCCTCCGCGTCCTCGAAGTCCAGCATGCCGGTGCTGCCGAAGTGGTCCTCCACCCAGCTGTGGAACGCCGTGCCGCGCCGGGCGGCGTGCGCGGGAGGTCGGGGCATGGGTCTGCGCAGTTGCCGGGCCAGTGCCGCGGGATCGTCGGCGAGGTCCACGAAGGTGGAGGCACTGATGTGGCTGGGCAGTTCCACGGTCTCACCCCGATGGTTCACCGGGGTCGCGCGGTCCAGCACCCACTGGGTCTGGCGGGCCAGGTCCGACTCCTGCCGGTCGGGCAGTTCCAGGGGGGTGGCCTCGCGGACCCAGGCCGCAGCCGTCTCCAGTGCCCGGCGGCGGGGCCGGGCGCGGGGCGGGAGGAGGACGGAGCGGTCCTGGTCCTGCGGGGCCTGGGGGTCCATGACCCGCACCCTCGGGCCGTCCAGGGGGTCGAAGGGCCACCAGGCGGTCAGCATTCGGCCGGCGAACGGGTTCTCCTCCCCCGCCTCCCCCGGCTCTGTCCACTGGCCCCGGGTGACCTCGGGTGATCCGGCGCGCTCGGCCAGTTCCGCCAGGAACACCGAGGGTGTCGCCGGGGTCTTGGTGGAGCCGCGCCAGTGGCTGCCACTGACCAGCAGGAGGCTCCGCGCCCGGGTGAAGGCCACGTAGGCCAGCCGGCGCTCCTC